>JBGSVR010000563.1:0-9865 GCA_041752855.1 Thermosynechococcaceae cyanobacterium | reverse complement strand
AAGCGTTCGTAAAGAAGGGCTTGCTTGTCTGCTTCTGAGAATTCGATGGATAGCATGGGGCAACCTCACTATCAATAGGGCAATCTCAGTACATTACATCCAGTTCTCGGTAAGCTCAAGCTATGAACGTGCAAAGTATAGCTCCAACTTTGAAAGCGGTACGAGCTGAACCGCACAGGCTTTCAGTTCGGGCTGCTTTGAGTCAGGACAGGCTGCTGAATGGGTCATTGCATTCGCTTCGGCATCTTCCGCCCAGAGTTCACCCCAGTGCATGGGGACAAATACCGTACCAGGGGCAATCCCCTTCGTGATGGTGACGGGGAAACGGGCAGAGCCACGCCGCGATCGCACTTCAACCCAGTCACGATCCTGCACATCAATATGCCCCGCATCCTTGGGATGAATTTCAAGAAAGGGCGCTGGGTGCATCTTGCGAATCTTAGGAATGCGACCCGTGCGCGATTGGGTATGCCAATGACCATAAAGCCGCCCATTGGTCAGCACAAAGGGGTAGTTATCATCGGGTGGTTCCGCTAGCCCTCTCGAATGCACTGCCGCAAATCTAGCCCTTCCATCCGGCGTATAAAATTTCAGGTTCGTGTAGAGGCGTTTTGAAGATAAAGCAGTAGCCTTTCCTTTCGGGTAAGGCCACTGCTTTGGCCCCTCTGTTTGTAAGACTTGATGGCTTAAGCCCGACTGATCGCAAGGGCGATGCTGAGTCAATTGAGTGAATTCAGCGTAAACCTCTGCTGCATTATTAAATGCAAACTGCCGGGCAAAGCCCAGCCGCCGACCTACCTCTGCAAAAATTTCCCAGTCTGGACGCGCTTCTCCAGGCGGTGATCGAAATGCAGGGCAGAGCGTTACTCGCCGCTCGGAGTTTACCATTGTGCCCGATTTTTCACTGAACTGCGCCGCAGGCAGCAGCACATGGGCATAGGCCGACATTTCGGTCGGGAAGTAAGCATCTTGGTAAACCGTAAATGCTGACTTGCGAAAGGCCGCTTTGGTGCGATCAATATCGGGCATACTCACCACGGGGTTGGTGGCTGCCACCCAGATCATCTTGACCTCCCCAGACTCTAGTCCAGTGATCATGTCCCATGCGGTTCGGCCTGGTTGTTCTGCGATCCGCCCAACCGGAAGATCCCAAAATGCTTCTACTTCAGCGCGATGCTGAGGATTTGTGACCGAGCGATATCCAGGCAGCAGATTGGATAACCCACCCGCTTCTCTACCGCCCATTGCATTGGGTTGACCTGTCAAGGAAAAAGGCCCTGCTCCGGGCTTTCCGATTTGGTTGGTCATCAAGTGCAGATTAATAATAGAGCGAACTTTTGCCGTCCCTTCTGAAGACTGGTTAATACCCATGGACCATAAAGACAGCACCCGCTCTGATTCACTCCACCAAAGCGCCGCCTTTTCTAAATCTGCGGCGCTAATGCCACACCGTAGGCTGACTTTCTCTGGCGTATAGTGCTCAAGGACTTCTGCATAGGCCGAGAAGCCAGTGGTGTAATCTTCAATAAATTGGGAATCAATCTTGCCCCACTGCATCAAAAAATAGGCCATGCCGTGGAGCAAATCAATGTCTGTACCAGGGTTGATGGCAAGGTGTAGATCGGCGGCTTCAGCGGTCTGGGTGCGGCGGGGGTCTACCACAATCAGCTTGACGGCGCGGTTTTGCTTATGGTGCTTGCGGAATCGGTTAAATAGGATAGGGTGGCACTCGGCGGTATTGGTGCCAATCAAAAAGGCACAGTCTGTGAGGTCAAGATCTTCGTAGCAGCAGGGAGGGCCATCGGCTCCAAAGCTTTGGATATAGCCTGAAACTGCTGAAGACATACACAGGCGAGAGTTTGCATCAAAGTTATTCGTACCCAAACAGCCTTTCATCAGCTTTTGGGCAATGTAGTAGTCTTCGGTTTGAAACTGCCCAGAGCCGTATATACAGATTGAGTCGGCTCCATTGGCGGCGCGAATGTCCTGAATTTCTTGAGCAATGTGACCGAAGGCTTCATCCCAGCTCACGCGCTCAAAGGGTTCTGCCAAAGACTTCCGCATCATAGGGTAGTGCAGCCGATCTTTATGGAGCGCTTCAGCCACCGTTGCGCCTTTGACGCACACCATTCCTAGGCTAGATGGATGGGTGCGATCGCCCCTAACCTGCCAAATCGGCACCCCTTCAACATCTCGCGTTGTGGGTTTGCCAGCCTGACTTGGCGGCAGCACTTCTAGCCCACAACCCACTCCACAGTAGGGGCACAGCGTTTTGGTAGACTCGCTCATTCCTCATCCATCATATATTGACTCAGTCGAGGCTCAAGTCGTCTGACTGTACCTGCATGGTATGGCAGGGAATCAGAACAGGCGGCGTGATGTTTAATGCAGGGCTTTTATAGATTTCAAGCATAGCCTTCGGTGGGGCTTCAAACATAAAGTGCTGACCAGGGAAAAAAATATGCTCCCACTCCTCGTGAGGAAGATGACTTAACCGCGCAACCTGAATGTGGTTGGTGGTGTTGACATAGCAGCATAGGACAGGCTTAGAAAGGTCAGACGATGCCTGCTGGTCTGCTGCTGCTTCATCGTGCGGCATCTCAATCTCATTGATGACCAAATCAGAGTCGATATTGGTTGTAGTTTCTTGCATTCCCACCTCGCAGTTTGATCTCTACATGCATATTTTGTTTCAGACTCATTCTTGGCTGGGCAGAATAGCAGAGGCTGTATTGAGGGCTACGGTTATAACCGTACATATTTGACCATGACAAAACTTAGTGATCTGCTACCGCACCGCTGAACAGATAGTCAAGGGCGTGATTTCGCAGAGTGTAGTAGCGGGGATCTTCCATCATCTGAACGCGATCACGGGGTCGGGAGAACGGAATGTCCATCACTTCGCCAATTTTGGCGGCGGGACCATTGGTCATCATTACAACGCGATCGGCGAGAAATAAGGCTTCATCAATGTCGTGGGTAATCATGAGTACCGTAATTTTGTACTCGCTCCAAATTTTGAGCAGTTCCTCTTGCAGCTCTTCTTTGGTGATGGCATCCAGTGCCCCAAAGGGTTCATCCAGAATCAAAATCTGGGGGCGAATCGAAAGGGCGCGGGCAATGGAGACCCGCTGTTTCATGCCGCCAGACAGTTGACCCGGACGCTTGTTTGCGGCTTCTTCGAGTCCGACCAGGGCAAGGTGCGATCGCACAATTTCGGTTTTTTCTTTTTTAGACTTTTCGGGATAAACGGCATTAACGCCCAGATAAATATTTTCAAAGGCTGTTTTCCAGGGCAGCAGCGCATAGTTTTGAAACACCACCATGCGGTCAGGACCAGGACGGCTAATCATTTTGCCCTGGAGCCTGACTTCGCCCGTAGTGGGCTTGCGGAACCCTGACACCATGTCCAGTAGCGTTGATTTCCCGCAGCCAGAGTGACCGATCAGACACACGAACTCGCTCTCAAAGACCGTAAAATCAATCTTGTCTAAGACTGTGTAAGGGCCATTGGGTGTGGGATAGACCTTGGTGGCTTGGTCAATCACTAAAAAGGGTTCGCGCTGAGTTTTCTGCAAAGTGGCGTTAGAAACAGGTAGGGTTTGCATTGGTTTATTAAAGTCCCCAAGATCATTTATGCGGCTGCTTTTGCGGCAGTCTCAACCGCGCTGTCAATTAAAATTTCTTCAACGCGGATATCGCGGCGAATGTCGAAGCTATTGAGGTAGCCCATGGGGTCGTCGGGGCTAAAAACTTTTTCATCAAACAGTGCGAAGGCGCTGCGATTGGGTTCAATATCGGGTAGACCCAATTCCCGCGCAGCCCGACTATAGAGATCAACCCGCCGCACCCGCTCTAGAATTTCGACCCAGTTCCGTGGGAAGGGCGTAATGCCCCAACGGGCAAATTGGGTCAAAATCCATAGCCCTTCAACCCGACTTGGGCAGTTAGACTGCTCGACATGGAAACGATTGAACTGCCAAAGCTCCTCTGGCTCTTCTCCGGTTCCACGGTCATAGGGATCAATAAAGCCAGGTCTGCCGTAGGCCGCAGATTCACCCAGGTACTCGGGTTTAGCGAGCAGTTTTAAAATTTCTTCACGGTTGCGCGTATTGTCGCAGTAGTCACAGGCTTCGATGAGCGCTTTGACCAGGGCATTATGGGTTTCGGGGTGCTGAGCCGTCCAGTCTTCTCGCAAGCCCAAGATTTTTTCTGGGTGAGAAGGCCAAATGTCTAAATCTGTGGCAATGACGTAGCCTAGTCCTTCCTGTACTGCTCTAGAGTTCCACGGTTCCCCAACACAATAGCCATCAATGTTTCCTGCACTGAGGTTCGCAACCATTTGTGGCGGTGGAATGACCATAAGCTCAACATCCTGGTCGGGGTCAATGCTGGCAGAGGCTAACCAGTAGCGCAGCATCAGGTTATGCATAGAGGTAGGGTGAACCATGCCCAGGGTGTGCCGCTGGTCTGGGCTTTGAGCCAGGACTGCCTTAAAGTCAGCCACCGTTCGCACCCCCTGGCTCCACAGCTTTTTGCTGAAGGTGATGGCATTGCCGTTGCGCGATAAGATGAGCGCCGTCACAATCGGCAAGGGCTGGTTGTGTTCTCCATAGCCGAGGGTCATTGCCAATGGCATCCCCACCAGCATTTGGGCTGCATCCAGACGACGGCTGGCAACGCCTTCTGCGATCGCCTTCCAGCTCGGCTCCCGACTGAGGGTAACATCTTCTAAGCCGTGCTTGGCAAACAGTCCTTTCTCTTTTGCTACTACCAGGGGAGCGCAGTCCATAAGAGGCACAAAGCCGATGTCGAGGTTGACCTTTTCTAAGCCATGACGGGCGATCTCCACAACCTGCTTGAGCTTGCGCTTTTTGTCTCGCTTTTGCTGATTGAGGAAGTACACAATTTCGTTGCGGAGCGCATAGTAGCTGGGATGGTTCACAACTTCCAATCGCTGGCGAGGCCGAGGAATAGGAACCTGCAAAATTTGCCCAATGTGAGATTCTGGCCCGTTGGTGAGCATGACCACACGGTCAGACAGCAGTAATGCCTCATCCACGTCGTGCGTCACCATGACGCAGGTGACTTGGCTCTCTTGGCAAATCTGCATAAGCTGCTGCTGAAGGTTGCCTCGCGTGAGGGCATCCAAGGCACCAAAGGGTTCATCGAGCAGCAGTACCTGGGGACGTATGGCGAGGGCGCGGGCGATCGCCACCCGCTGTTTCATGCCGCCAGAAAGTTCCTTCGGCGTTTTGTCAGCGGCGTGGCGCAAACCTACTAAATCAATATTGTGTTCAATAATGCCCCGTCGTTCGCCCTTGGGTAAATGGCTTAAGACTTTATTGACGGACAGCGCAATATTTTGCCGTACCGACAGCCAAGGCAGCAGCGAATAGTTTTGGAAGACCATCATGCGATCGGGGCCAGGGCTAGAGGTCTGCCGCCCATCTAAAATCACGCCGCCCACCGTAGCCTGATCGAGTCCAGCAATAATGTTGAGCAGCGTCGATTTGCCACAGCCCGAATGACCAATGAGTGAAACAAACTCACCTTGCTTCACCGTTAAGTCAATATTTTTGAGGGCAATATACTTCCCGCCATCACGCAGGGCAAAGACCTTATCAACGTGATCAACTTCTAAAAAAACAGACATAGACCCAACCGACCTCAAGTGAACTAAGACTCAGACGCAATTAGAGAACCGAGATAGCTGACAAAGCGATCCAAACACAGCCCCACAAGCCCCACGCACAATACCGCCAAAATAATTTGGCTCATGCCGTTGTCATTGCCAGCGTTGTAGGCATCCCAAATATAAAATCCAATGCCGCCTGCTCCAGAAGCCAGCATCTCAGCCGCTACAATGGCTAACCACGCTAACCCAATCCCAATTCGTAACCCCGTAAAAATGTAGGGCACCGTAGAGGGAATCAAAATGCTGAATAAATATTCGCGCCCAGACAACTGCAATACCTTTGCGACATTGTCATAATCTTTAGGGATCTGCTGAACGCCTACTGCTGTATTGATTACAATCGGCCAGATTGCAGTGATAAAAATCAAAAATAAAGCAGCAGGCTGACCATCCTGAAAAATTGCCAACGCGATCGGTAGCCAGGCTAAAGGCGGAATTGTCCGCAAGACCTGGATCATGGGGTCAAAGCCCCGCCGCAGAAAAGGATTAACCCCAATGGCAAGACCAATGATGACGCCAACAATGGCAGCAAGAGTATAGCCTAGAGCAACCCGCTGGAGGCTTGTAAAAAGCTGTAGCCCAATGCCACCTTCAGCAAAGGGATTCAAAATTAGCTCAAACGTTTGAGACAGTACCTTAAGCGGCGCAGGCATCTTTGATTCTGGACTCATGCACAACACTTGCCAGACCAGCAGCACTGCGCCCGTACAAATAATGGGTGGAAAAATGAAGGGGCCAAACTTTTTGACCTGAATCGCAAAGGGGGATGGGGCGGACAGTGCGGGGTTTGCCATGATCTGAAGTGAGTCCTTAAATAATGAAAAAAGAGTAAGAATTTTAAAGTCCAGTCATGGCGCTGAAGATATGTTCAAAACCATGACCAGACTTATTGAGCCTTAAGCTTTTTTGATCTTGAGACCCTTGAGATAGGCCATGGGGTCGGCGGGGTCAAACTTCACCCCGTCAAAGAAGGTTTCTACTCCACGGGAGTCACTCTTAGGAATTGCCGCTTCTTGACCAATCATTTTTGCCGCCTCTTTCCAGAGATCGGCGCGGTTGACTTCGCCCACCAGCTTCTTGAGATCTGTGTCAGCAGGCAGTTTGCCCCAACGCATGTTTTCGACCAAGAACCAGGTGTCGTGACTGGTGAAGGGGAAAGAGGCATCTTCTTTCCAGAACTTCATTTCTAGCGGACTGTCTTTGAGGGTACGACCATTGCCGAAATCAAAGTTGCCCTTGGAGCGCTCAATAATGTCCTTTGCTGGCGCTTTGACATACTTGTCAGCAGATAAAATCTTGCACATCTCTTCCTTGTTTTCTTCCTTGTCGCACCATATCTGAGCCTCAAGGATTGCCGCAAGGATTGCTTTTGCCGCTTTTGGATGTTTATCAACCCAGTCTTTACGCATGGAAAACGCTTTTTCAGGGTGCCCTTTCCAAAGTTCACCCGTGGTGACGGCGTTGTAGCCTAACTTTTTGGTCACAAGTCGCTGATTCCAAGGTTCGCCAACGCAGAAGGCATCCATTGATTTGGTTTCCATATTGGCAACCATCTGGGGCGGTGGAATAACGATGACGTTGACATCATTTTCAGGGTCAACCCCATTAGCCGCTAACCAATACCGCATCCATAGGTCGTGGGTACCGCCAGGGAAAGTGACGGCGGCCTGAAATTTTTTGCCACTGGCTTTCTTTGCGTCAACCTTAGCCTTAAGGGTTGGGGCTTTGGCTTCTAGCTTAAGGTCAAGGTACTCATTAGAAAGTGAAATCCCCTGACCATCCGTATTCAACCGAGCCAAGAGATACATGGGAATGGGAGACTTGGTGATCTTACCCACCGTCATGAGATAAGGCATGGGAGACAAAATGTGTGCCCCATCAATACCGCCTTTATCGCTGCCTAGCTCTAAATTGTCGCGAGTGGTGGCCCAAGAGGTTTGTTTCGCTACCTCTACATCTTTCATCCCGTACTTTTCAAAAAGACCCTTTTCTTTCGCAATTACCAGAGGTGCGCAGTCAGTTAGAGCAATAAAGCCAAGTTTTGCCTTAGTGACTTCAGGCGCGTCCCCACTTGCTGCGGTAGATGCGGTCGAGGAGGGGCTTGAGGTGGTGCTAGATTCTCCACAGCCGTGAGCCAATAGAGCGGTTGCAGTCGTTGCACCAGCGGCGATCAAAAATTTGCGTCTAGACAGATTGGACATAGCTTAGAACTGAAACTCCTCTCCAAAAATTGTGTTGCTTTGCCCCATACAGCGCAGATTACGCGCGTAGGCTCAAAAAAGTGTTGATTAACAGTCCACAACCACTTGGCCTACGGGTTGAGCAATACAGGCCAAAATATAGCCTGCGGCCTGTTCCTCGGCAGTAAGTGCTTGCGGATCCCCCCCATAGCGAACGGCACCAGACACCAGCTTTTGCTTACAGGTACCACAAGACCCTGCACGGCAGCTACTGTCAAGGTTTAGCCCTGCTTGCTCTGCAACTTCAAGAATGAAGTCGCCCTCGGTGCAGTCAACGGCCTTCCCCGATTGGGCAAAGGAAAGCGTCGCGGGTGGTGCTGCGACGGCGGGAGGCGAAACGATGTCTGCTTCTGTACCCGTCGGCTCTAGCACCACCCCAGCTTTAAGCTGTGCGCCGAAGTGCTGGATCAAAAGATCTCGCACTACGGGTTTGAGGTCTTCGCAGGGAATGCTTTTCATGACGCAGGTGCCTAAGTGGGCATCTTTGCCAACCTTGCCCCCCATGTAGATATCGACACCCTCTAGGGTTTTGCCGTTCTTGCGAACTTTAGTGCCCATAAAGCCGATATCTGCCACCTGCGGCTGTCCGCAGGAGTTGGGGCAGCCCGTCCAGTGCATTCGTACAGGCTGAGCAAGGGTGAGTTCTTGTTCGAGTTCGTGGGTGAAGGCGACGGCGCGGTTTTTGGTTTCGACGAGGGCGAAGTTACAGAACTGCGCACCTGTGCAGGAGACGAGCGATCGCGATAGAAGTGACGGCTCTACCGAAAATTTTTGCAGCGTCGGCTCTTGCAAAAATGCATCAATGCGGGAATCAGGAATGTTGGGAATAATGATGTTTTGCTCAACGGTTAGGCGAATTTCGCTACTGCCGTAAACTTCAGATAGGCGAGAAAGTTCGTACATATCGTCGGCGTAGAGTCGCCCGACGGGGACGTGCAGCCCTACATAGTTAAGTCTGGGCTGCTTTTGGGCGTAGACCCCAATGTGGTCACGTTTCTCCCACATAATTTCGTCTTTGAGGGCTGCCGTTTTGAGGCTAAAGCCCAACTGCTGCTCAACGGCGGCACGAAATCCTTCGAGCGTCATTTGATCAATCAGCCACATTAGCCGCGACTTTTGACGATTGGCGCGGGGGCCATTGTCTCTAAAAACTTCCAGAATGGCTTTACAGACGGCTACGACTTCACTGGGCGACACCCAGGCGTTTAGAGGAATGGCAGCTTCGCAGCGTTTGGGTGAGAAGAAGCCGCCCACTACGACGTTAAAGCCAAGCTGTTCGTCTTTGTAGGCAGGGACAAAGGCAATATCGTTAATTTCGGCGTGGATGGAGTTGTCTCGGCATCCGGCGATCGCAATATTAAATTTGCGCGGCAGGTTGGTAAACGCAGGGTTGCCTCTGCCGCTATCGGTAATCATGTCCTGAATTTGGACGGCTAACTCACGGGTATCTATCAGCTCATCAGCATCAATGCCTGAAACCGGAGAACCCGTTACGTTTCGCACGTTGTCCATGCCGGACTGAATGCTGGTGAGTCCAGCAGATTCAAGACGATTAAAGATATCGGGGATGTCTTCAATGCGGATGCCCCGTAGCTGTAGGTTCTGGCGAGTGGTGATGTCTGCACAACCGTCAGAACCGTAGCGCTGCACGATGTCAGCGAGTGTCCGCATCTGAGTGCTGCTGATAATACCTTGAGGCAGCCTTAGCCGCATCATAAACTTGCCAGGAGTGACGGGTCTAAAAAAGACGCCCAGCCACTTGAGGCGATAGTCGCGGTCTAGCTCATCGATCGCTTCCCAGCCAATTTGGGCAAAATGATCAAGATCTTTAAGAACCGCTAGGCCGTCTTTCTCTGCCTTGAGGCGCTCAAATTTATTGAGTTTTTCAGTTGTTTCTACTGTAAGGCCAGTCAAGACAGTACCCTCT
>JBGSVR010000562.1:0-3248 GCA_041752855.1 Thermosynechococcaceae cyanobacterium | reverse complement strand
CAAATCCAAAAACGAAAACTTTTTCAAAAATGCTCGTTTTGAGCAACCCGTCCTCTTGCGTCCACTTTGTCCCTGAATCCGTGAAATCAGGGACAAAGTGGACGGAAAAAGCAGAACAAAAGGCCAAAAAATCACTTTTTGCTATCAACTTTTCAAATGCAGCCCGAAAGTCCCGTCCACTTTTGCCACGCTCCGTCCAAATATGCAAAATCTCGCTTCATATTTCTTAATGCCTAAACTAGGGGACTTTTTAGAGTTTTGCCTATTACTTAACTAGGCAGTCTATATGAGGGTTTCAGGCCGATGGAAAAAATCTTTGAGATTATGCGGGGACTTTTTGGATTTCAGCCTATTACTAACTCGGGAGGAAAGGAGGAGGCACCACACCCATCACCACTGCGAGGTTGCAATACGACATTTTGTTGATGGGTCGATTTTAGGGGTTTTTATGAGATTTTCGTAACACGTTTGAAGTTTTTTGTAGTACGTCAAGAAAAAGTTTGAGCGATAAATTTTTTAGACAAACAAGGAGGTGAGCGCAGCCCATGCGAACGATGCACACGCTCAAGTCGAATGTTCAAGAGAAGGTGGATTACTACGAAGAGGACGAGTCACTCATTGACGCACAGGAGCGCTATTACGGCGAGGCAGAGTCTGTCTCTGAAGTTGATCGCATGACCCATGCGTTATGGGCAGGCAGCGTGTCAAAGAGTGAGGGCATCACAGGGTCAATCGTGCGAGATGACTTTAAGACTGTGCTGCGCGGCAACTTGCCCACCACGAATGAGCGCATCCGGTGGGAGAATCCAAATCCAGAAAATAAGGAGCGCTTAGCCCATGACGTAGTTCTCTCAGCACCCAAAAGCATTTCAATGGCCTTACACCTCGAAGGGGATGTGAGGGTATTTGATGCCCACATGGAAGCGGTGCTTGAAACGCTGGACTTCATTGAGAAGGAAGTGACCGAGACACGGATACAGGTCAATGGCGTTCGTTCCGTGGTGCATACCGGAAACCTACTCGCTGCATTGATTCCACACCACACCTCAAGGGATGGAGACATGCAGCTCCACACCCACATGCTGATCATGAATGGCACCAAAGGGCCAGATGGCGTGTGGCGATCGCTATCCCATGAATCCTTAGCGAGTGCGGAATGGGTGGGGAGCTACTACCGTCAGAAATTGGCGCAAAAGGTGCAGGGACTGGGGTATCGAATTTACACAACAAAGGATGGCTTTGAGCTAGAAGGCTACAGCAGAGACGAAATTGAAGTGTTCTCAAAACGCAATCGCGCCATTGTGAGGGAGGTGATGAGCAAAGGATTAGAGGTCAATCCAGAGAACAAGAAAGACGCTGTATTGACCACTCGAAAGGCAAAAAGTGGAGTGGGTCAAAAGCTTGAGGGGGTTCAGGAACAATGGAGGGTAGAAGCCCAGCTAGAGGGAGTCGGTCGCCCAATACTCGACAGGCCGCTGTCTGTGAGCGGCACATTCGCTAAGGGGAAACAAGAAGTCGATAGTGCCATCCGTCACCTCTCGGAAACGTCGGTCAGCTTTAGCCGCAGCGATATCTATGCCTATGCGTTCAAGCATATCCATGTCAAAGGTCTGGAGATTGAACATCTTAACCAGGCGATCGCCCAACGAAACGACCTGATTACGGTCGGCAATGGGCGCATGACGACGGTAGATGCCCTAGAGCGAGAAATTGAAACGATTCAGAAGTGGCAGATCGGGCAAGGGAAAGCTCATGCATTTATGGAGGCTGATGCTGCAAACGAAGCTCTTATGGGCAGCAGCCTCAATTCAGGACAGTATGAGGCGGTTGTTAAGGTTGCCAGTGCCACAGATCGGCACCTCATTATTCAGGGATTATCCGGTGTGGGTAAGACCCATGCCTTGGGAGCGTTAAAACAACTGATTGAGGCTTCCAGTCAGGATGTCGAAATCAAGGGATACAGCCCCACGATTAAGGCCGCACGGCAGCTTCAGGATGCGTTAGGCATCGAAACCAGCACGGTTGAGAGTCTGATTCGTCGAGAGACACAGACCACGCTGAATCAGCTTTGGGTGATCGATGAAGCAGGCATGGTCAGCGCTGACCAGATGTTGACCATCGTGAACAAAGCAGATGCCGTGGGCGCTCGGATCTTACTGGTGGGCGATATCGGACAAAACCCAAGCGTAAAGGCGGGGAGTCCGATGAAAAGTCTCATGTATAACGGTGCCACCACCTTCAGGCTAAGCGAAATCATCCGACAGCAAAACTCAATGCAGCGGCGAGCTGTTGAACTGATTGCCAACGGTCAGCCCCTCGATGCCCTGCGTGTTCTCAATGAGCATGGCTATGTCGAAGAAGTGCCCTCCCAACGGGAGCGGGTGCAGGCGATCGCCCAGCAATATCTATCCCTCGATTTGACTGAGCGCAGCAAGACGTTGATTGTGACGGGGACAAACACCGAACGTCAGGCCATTACGAAGGCCATTCGGGAGGGGCTGAAATCCGAGGGCAGTTTAGGCAAAGAAGCCACCATTCTTCAGCTCACAAATCAGTACATGAGTGCTGAACAGACGCGACGGGTTGAGAACTTTGAACCAGGGAGCTATATCCAACTTCTGCAAGATTACAAGACCACACCCCTAGTCAAGAACAAGCTCTATCAGGTGATGGGTCGAGTGGGTCATGAGCTAATCGTCAGTAGTGAGGGGGGTCGTCTCTATCACTTTGACCCGTCCAAGTATGGCGATAAGGAGATCTTCAAGGCAGAACAGTTTGCCGTAGCTGTTGGGGATCGCTTGCGGTGGACAGCCAGCAATCGCAAGGCAGGTCAAATCAATGGGGCTGAATTTTCCGTGATTGGGATGAGCGAGGGTCAGCTCATTGTTGCGGATCACAAGGGCACCCAAATCATTAACCTCAACCAACCGTTAGGAGTGGACTATGCACTGGTATCAACGTCTTATCGTGCTCAAGGACAGACAGCAAAGCGTGTCATCATCAGCGCGACCAATGGGCCGACCGCCACCAAGGAACCCTTTTACGTGAAGATTTCCCGTCAAACCCATGAAATTAAGGTCTATGCCGAAGACATCGACAGCCTCAAGGATTGGGTTCAACGCTCGAATGCTCAAGAAAACCCACTGGATTTAATTGGAGAAAACAAAAATGACAAACTCCCAGAACAATCACCACTTGACGGAGCCTCAAAATCAGAGCCAGCCACCAACGAATCACGAATACGACTT
>JBGSVR010000561.1:0-5334 GCA_041752855.1 Thermosynechococcaceae cyanobacterium | reverse complement strand
GCGATTTTTGCCTAGGTCGTATTAGCGGAAACGCGCTTACTGAAGAAATTTGATGTTGTACGAGTTCCATTCAATCGAAGCTTCAAGTCATTCTAATGTGTCGCAACAATGATTTTGATATACTAGAAGTCAAAGCAAAGTTGAATCCTTCTTATTATTCTAAGCATTTAGGAAATCAATGGCTAAGACTGCCGAAACCTCTGCCTTTCAGCAAGCGATTGAAATTGTAGAATCGCTTCCCCTAGACGATCAAGTTGTTCTCTTAGAACTGCTCAATAAACGTTTGCACCAACGGCAACGCAATCAACTTTTACATGAAATAGACGAAGTGCGCCAAGATTATGTCAGCGGAGACATTCACTATGGTTCTGTTGCAGACTTTCTTGTGGAGCTAGATAATTGAGACGTATTGCTTGGAGTCCAAAATCTCTTCGTGCCTTCAAACGCATAATTCGTCAAAATCCTCAACTTCGCCCACTTATCGAAAAAACTCTGAAGCGTCTATCTGAGAACCCATTCCACCCCGCTTTGCGTACCCATAAAATTACAGGAGATTTAGCTGGGATCTGGGCATGTTCGATTGATTATAGCTACCGAATTTTATTTGAGTTTATTGCACATCCAGATAGCGAAGAAGATGCGATTTTATTGCTCAATCTAGGTTCTCACGATGAAGTGTATTGAGTGAGATAGGTTAGCTTGACGTTAGCAAAACCAATTTCCAATCAGTTTCTACAAAGGCGATCGCATTTATTTAGCTTGAGGTGGCGATCGCTTTTTTTAGATTAAGCATAATAAAGAGCCTATTAAATCTAGACTCAGACTTCTCCTTATCATAGAAGAGATTTCCCCTTTCATTAGGTCAAAATAGTGCCGCCCATTAAACGCTGGTAGCGATAGTCTAGCTCTTGCTTCATCAAAGGCCAAAGCGTTAGGGCTGGGTCTTGGGCGATCGCCCCTTCCGCCGCTTCCCTTGCCAACTCCAAGCAGTCTTGATCTTCAACCAGGCTAGCAAGAGCAAAATCGGGTAGGCCAGATTGTCGAGTGCCCAATACTTCCCCTGGCCCACGGAAGCGCATATCCATTTCAGAAATAAAGAAGCCATCCTGAGATTGTTCTAATACCGTGAGGCGCTGACGAGCCGTTTCGGTTTTGGAGCTGTTCATCAGCAAACAAAACGATTGATGGGCACCCCGCCCCACCCGTCCGCGAAGCTGGTGCAGTTGGGCAAGGCCAAAGCGCTCAGCGTGCTCAATTAGCATCACTGTTGCATTGGGGATATCCACGCCCACCTCAATGACCGTAGTTGAGACGAGTAACTGCAATTCTGCATTGCGGAACTGGGTAATTACAGCATCTTTTTCAGCAGAACTCATGCGCCCGTGCAGTAGCCCCACCTGGAAACTAGGAAACACGCTTTGCAAATGCTGATGCTCTTCTACAGCCGATCGCAGGTCTAACTTTTCCGATTCTTCAACAAGGGGTAGCACCACATAAATCTGTCGCCCCAAGGCCACCTCTCGACGGATGAGGTCGTAGGCATGGCTGCGATCGCGCGGGGTCAGCATAGTGGTCTGGATGGCCTGTCGCCCTGGGGGCAGCTCATCAATCTGGCTCACGTCTAAATCACCGTGAAGCGTCAGCGCCAGGGTGCGGGGAATGGGCGTTGCCGTCATGGTCAGAACATGGGGATGCTGCCCTTTTTGCTGAAGCATCGCTCGCTGCTTCACCCCAAACCGATGCTGCTCATCAATCACTACTAAGCCTAAGCGCTGGAATTCCACAGAATCTTGAATCAGCGCGTGGGTGCCTACCAGTAGCGACAGTTCCCCAGTTTGAAGCTGTGTCGCAATCTGGCGGCGCTTAGCGGCTTTAGTCGAACCCGTCAGCAGCTCAACGGGGAGCTGAAGCTGATTAAACCACTCCACCAGTTTGCGATAGTGCTGCTCTGCCAACACCTCAGTCGGAGCCATCATTGCGGTTTGATAGCCAGACTGAATGGCAGCGAGAAGCGCCACCACCGCCACTACCGTTTTGCCAGAACCCACATCCCCCTGCACCATCCGGTTCATGGGTGCCGTACCTTCCAAGTCCCCTAAAATATCCTGCACCACCCGCTGCTGTGCGCCCGTAAACTGGAACGGAATGACGTTGTAAAATTTGTCGATGAGTTCCCCCCGTGGGTTAAGAGCAACGCTGCGCTGGGTTTTGCGTTGCTCTAGCCGCCGCTTCAGCATCCCTAACTGAAGGTAGAAAAACTCATCAAACACCAGCCGCCGTCGTGCTTTGTCTAGCCATTCCGAAGATTCGGGGAAGTGGATTTGGGCGATCGCCTCGGGCAGCTTCACCAAGCCATACTGCTCCCGCAGCACATCAGGCAGCGGGTCTAGGATGTGCTGTGCCGCAGGTAGCGCCGCCACAACCGCTCGCCGCAGTAATTCCGGTGGCACCCCTTCGGTGAGGGGATAGATAGGCACCACCCGCCCAATTTTGAGAGAATCTATGGGATCGCGAGTATTTTTCAGCACCTCAATTTCAGGTTCTTCGAGGGTATAGCCAAACTTATTGGCCTTCACTAACCCCGATGCCGCAATGACCGTCCCAGGAGCATACTGCTGCTTTTGTTTTTCTTGCCAGCCGCGATTTCGGAAGCGATCGCCAGCATAAAACCGACTCAGCCTGAGCTGCCCCGTCACGTCCCCGACGGTCATTTCAAAAATCGTGAGCTTAGGGTTTTTGGGGCTGTTAAAGCAGTTACAGCGGCGCACTGTCACCACAATCGTGACCGTTTCCCCTGCCACAAGGTCCTCAATTTTGACCTGACGGGCGTAGTCAATGTAGTCGCGGGGGTAGTAAAACAAAACGTCTCGGACGCTATAAAGCCCTAGCTTTGCTAAGCGATCTGCACTTTGGGGGCCAATGCCTTTGAGGTACATCAGGGACTGGTCAAGGCTCACGGTTGCGGCGGCTGCGCTGCCTTTTTCAGCCGCAGGTTTAACCGCAGGCAGCTTTACTTTGGCGGTGGCTGGGGGTTCCTGCTGTTTAATCTGCTCTCGCTGCACTTGGTACAGCAGCCGACGCGCTTCGGCAACCAGATGCTGACGTTGAGAAAGGGGCAGTGCGGGATAGGTTTCAAACTTGGCGGCGATCGCCTGACACTTAGACTGCTCTGGCGCGGAGGTGACGGCAGTTTGTGCCTGCACTAGGTTGAGGTGTAAAAACTCACTAAAGCGAAACTGATTGCCCTGCACATCACAAAACCCACGCTCCGCCTCGACTGAGAGCGCCCGTTGCAGCCTTGCCCAGTCAGGAGAAGCGGCGGCGGTTGTAACGGAGTAGGCCATTAGGTGTTTGCGCCCCCAAAGGTGCTGTCCTCAGAAATCCAGACGGCTTTCCAGGCGGCGATCGCCTCTGCGGTAAGCTGTTCTTCTTGCTTTTGGGCGTAGTTTTGCTGCACCTGCGACAGCTTTTGCAGCAAAGGCCGCAGCTTTTGTCGCCAGCCCATGAGTTCAGGATCTGTAAACTCTAAATCCCCAAGCTGTAGGTAAAGTGCCACCACGGGGTCTAGGTCATCATCATCGTCTTCTTCAGGATCGACCATTGCCTTAAGTAGGTGCGGCGGGTTGGTAATGGTGCGTCCCGTTGCGGTGGCCTTATCTGCTGAATCTAAGAGCTTATCTAAAGCCTTAATCTTCATGATGTTCGCCTCTTGAAGCAGATGGTTAATCTGGCGAGAACTTTCTCGAAATAGCTCAGTGGTGCCGTCTTCTAGTTCTTCCCATACTTCTAAAAGCAAGGTGGGGTCGGCTTCACTCTCCAGCTCTAGTTCTTGAAAAGGGTGCAGTAAGGTTGCCAACGATTGTGTCATTTCACGACTGATCTGACGGATGCCTTCTTGTAGGGTTTCGCGCTCAAAGACAGAGCGCTCTAGAAAGGCTTCTGGATACACTTGGGTGCACAGATGAAAGCTCGACATAACCACCTGTTTTTGTGCCGAACGCGCTAGCACTGCAAAATACTCCGTCAAGACCTGACGAAGCTCTTGCCCAAGTTCAGACGTTGTTGTTCTGAGCTGGCTCATTTCTTTATGTAGCTGTTCTAGCGTTGCCCCCATTGGGTGTGCCTTGTTTTATCTATATATCTGGATAACAGCAGATACCTTACAGATTGCTGCCAAAGGCAACGATACTGCATTTCAGCCGTATCATATCAAATTGCTCAACTCAGCCATGAAGACCGGTCAATGGGTCTATTGGGTCTGAGATAAGAACGGGGTACGATAGTCTAGACATTTCTTGCTGGTACACCTGAACTTAAACCCATGGTGATCCGTGCTTGGTTCTCAAAAGGAATACAAAAACGTCGCTCCACGCTGCACTGGACGTTTGTAAAGCGATATCGGGCGCTAACCCCTGCGTCAGTTGATTTAACTTGGCAAAAAATAATTGATTTGGCAGATCTTTCCTGGCACCCCTTAATTGCGCGAACCAATGTACCCTACGGCTTAGTCCCCAAGCCAGGGCTAATCTATGAAGCTATTAATCGCTTAGTCCCCCTTCCGTTTCGGATGTTTGTTGAAGGGGTGCGACCCCAGCAGTTGTTAAGCATTCGTATTTTAGGGCTACCTGGCCTAGAAGAGCGCGTCACCTACCAGGTTGAGTCCAGCGTTTGCGGCACCTATATTTCTTACTGCGTCATGCTGCGGGGTTGGCTGGCTCCCTTGGCATGGTCATTTTTGAAGGGCTACGCGGCAAAGGTGGCAGATCAGCTTGCAGAGGCGGCAGCAGCAGAAAGTCTTAGCGTGGTTTCCAAACGACTGCGATCGCGGCGTAACACCTGTCTCGATTTCTGAAGAATGATGGCAGAGGTGATAGTGTCGATAGACTCTCAAAATCATCCAATCTGTCCCAGAAATCCTCTAGCGCCTTCTCCTAACCCCGACCCACTCAACTATCCCGTCCTCAGAATTTAGCCCCAAACCCATCATGCAAGCCTACAAGCTCAAAGGAACTATTGATACTTTCGGTCGTTTAGTGATTCATGACCCCATTTCTATTCCTCCAGGGGATGTGGATGTCATCATGTGGTCATCTGAATCCAAAGACATAAAGAGCCACCGCGAAACATCTCAGCCAGAACCCTCGAACAAAAAGCCCAGCACCCAAGTTACAGCCTTTCAGGATCTGTTTGAAAATATACTTTGCACGTTCATAGCTTGAGCTTACCGAGAACTGGATGTAATGTACTGAGATTGCCCTATTGATAGTGAGGTTGCCCCATGCTATCCATCGAATTCTCAGAAGCAGACAAGCAAGCCCTTCTTTACGAACGCTT
>JBGSVR010000560.1:0-5520 GCA_041752855.1 Thermosynechococcaceae cyanobacterium | reverse complement strand
GCAGGTGCGGGTAAATGGTAGCGTTGCGGTATTGGGGCAAAAGGTAGATCCTGATGCAGATTTGATTGAGGTAAACGGAGAACGAGTGGGGCGATCGCAACTTCGGCCTGCCCCAACTTATCTACTGCTCCATAAGCCCTTAGGCGTGGTGAGTACCTGTGCTGACCCCCAAGGACGACCCACTGTTTTAGATCTGCTGCCACCAAAATACCAAAACATAGGACTACATCCTGTCGGGCGGCTGGATGTACAAACAACCGGAGCGCTACTGCTTACCAATGACGGTGAGCTGACATTCTATCTCACCCATCCGAGCCACCACGTCACCAAAACCTATGAGGTATTAGTGCAGGGGAATCCTAGCCCGAGTTCTCTCAATCAATGGCGAACCGGAATTGTATTAGAGGGACGTCAAACTCGGCCTGCACAGGTACAGGTTCTACGCCCTTGGGCAGCGTCGCAAAATAACGTATTACTTCAGGTTATTTTACAAGAGGGGCGCAAACGCCAAATTCGGCTCGTTGCCAAAGCGCTGGGCCATCGGGTGCTAAAGCTTCACCGAACTCACATTGGGGCTATTGCGCTGCGCCGTATTGATGGATGTATATTAAGCCCAGGGCAATATCGATCCCTGACATATTCTGAAATTTCGGCGTTGCGTTCTATTATCAGTATCAAAGATCGCGCTGCACCCTTAAAGGACCCCACCCCATGAGTAGTACTAGCCCTACCAGCTTCGACCAAGAGCAAATTCAAAAGCTCACTGAAATTGGGTCACACCTGCGAAATCTCCGCGCTAAAAAAGGGCTGTCCCTAGAAGAGATTGCAACCAAAACCATGGTTCAGCAGCGCTTTCTAGCCGCCATTGAGAAAGGAGAGATCGAACAGCTCCCAGAACCTCTCTATATTCGTGGCTTTATCCGTCGCTTTGCAGAAGCTTTAGGCATTGATGGGACTCCTCTGTCTGAGTCTTTTCCTCTAGGATCTGCTCAGCTTGGTTCAGCTAACGCTAAGTTTGCAAACGGAAGCAGCGTTCCACTTCGGCCTTGGCATCTATATGCCATTTACTTGGCAGCGGTTCTTGGAGCCGTTGCGTTGCTATACGCTTTATTTAAGCCAGCAGAGTCTCCTTCAGGCAATTTAGGCTCTAGTCGTCCTGTTTCTGTGGCGGCTACTTCCTCTAACCCTTCCAAAAAGACCGTCGCCAAGCCGCCACTCGTTAAAACCGCCCCTGTCCAGGCTCAGCTTAATCTCAAGGCAGACTCTTACCTCACTATTCAAGCCGACGGTCTGACCAACTATGACGGCATCCTTAAGGCTGGTGAAGCCAAAACAATTACGGCAAAGCAGTCTATTCAGCTTTTTGCTGGCAATGCGGGGGGCGTGATGCTGGGCATCAACGGTCAACCCGCAAAGTTGATGGGTAAATCTGGTGAGGTGAAAGATGTAACCCTAACCCCCACCAGTAAATAGAAGCAGCAACCTAGAGGGAATAGATAAGTGCGTCTCTTCTAGCGTTTGGCTTGAGATGAAGTAGGCGCAGTCATCATTAACTGGCTAACAGGCAGAGCGCGATCGCCCTCTGAGGCGACCGTAATGCCATCGTAATTGACGGCAACAAGGGCAGTATTTTGCTCTCCTAAGATCGCAGTGCGAAACAAAATCTGATCTGGATTGCGATGACTCCAGCCCAGCAGAATGGCGGTGTCATAGTCTTGTGGGACTGGCGCAATGGTTTTGACCTGTTGGGTGGTTCGATTCCAGACTAGGGCGTAGTCCGAGGATACGTCTGATCCAAATACGGCTTCAAACTGTCGAGCTAAAAGCTGCTCGCCGTCTTTAGACCAACTAGCAGGCATTAGAATACTTAGGGTGCCGACGGCTCCGGTTCCCGAAGTTTCTTTCACCATCCCATCGCCCAAATGCATGGAAGAGAAGATTCTCTGGATTTGGACACCCTTTGCATCGGTAATGATGAGCTGACTCACAACACGACTTTGGGTCACCGCCGGATGCAGCTCAAGGCTAATCTCTGAATGCGCGTTTCTCTGACCGTCAGGAGAAGCGATCGCGCCGCTGACATGCCGCAGTGAGATTACTTTCCCTGACTGAGTGGCCTGAGTCTGGTTCTTCCAGATCATGCCCCAAGGGATAGGATACGCACTTTGGAGCGGATCTTGTGCTTGCGTTGCGTGATCTGCCGCCTGAGATGCGTTTCTACCTAGGGCAGTGCCTGAGACTGACGATGAGGCTGGGGGCGCAGATTGAATCAGCGAGAGGGGCGTCTCTAAAGACTGCGATCGCGCTGGAAACTGCATTAACCCTTGCAGTCCTGATGTCAAAAGTATTGAAGCCGCTAAAAAACCACACACAAACTGGGGACAGCGCCCCCACTGAAGCAGCACAACGCGAGGCGAAATCATGGTGAAGTCTCAAATGAAGTGTCGCGCTTGGGAGACCTGTTGCGAGGGCCAACGCGCTCTATATATCCGGTATAGCAATCCTGAAAGGGAAACGCAATGATTAATGCCCCTCGTTCATGAGATTTAATTTAGCTGTATAAATCTGTCACAAATCTACGTCTAAACAATCGGTTAATCAAGACGGATATCTCTCCAGTTTTGGCGCGATTCCATCGGTTTTCTGGGGCAATCTAAACCAATAGAGAACCTTACAATAAGACCATGACCGATTAAGCAACCTTTTACATTTTGCTCTCGTCAAGTGAGCTGTAAAGCTTTTTTAGCTTAAGAACTTTTTCTTACCCCCACGTACCTCCTATGTTCAGTCGTCTTTCTCAATGGGTCGCAGTGAGCCTTTTAGTTTCTGGCACGGCGGCAGGATTTTTGACTGCTGCTGCTCCGGCAAAGGCTGAACTGGAGCAGGGTACAACCTTAGTGCTGGCAGCTCCGGCTCAAAATGTAGATGTGCGAGGCTATGTGAAAGGGGCAGTGGCGCTCTTTAAGACTGTGGGCGATCGCGACATTAACCAAAAGCGCTGTATGGGTTACGGATCTTTGACCCCAGACCATACGCTACAGGTTTCGCAAAAAATGTCGCAGGTTATGCTTCAGGTCAGAAGCAAACAGCAGCAAGACACTACGCTAGTGGTCGAAGGGCCAGACAATCGACTTTACTGCTCCGATGATTCTTCTCAGGGCAGTAAAGAAGCCGGACTGGTAATGACAAATCTTAAGACCGGAAACTATCGGGTCTGGATTGGTGCGTTTGAGCCAGGGGCTGGTTTCCGGTATTCCCTTAATGTTAAGACTCAACCCTAAAGCTTTGCAGGGGTAAAGCCTTGCGCCTCTACTTAGATGGTGTTGGTGTCGCTTTAGGCGCAACTGTCGCCTTGGCCTGCCATTCTGACAAAGGGCGATTTACTGCATCTAAAAACCCTGTCGGCACCAGAACAACCTCTATTTTCTTTGTCGCGGCAGTAGAACCTGGATCAATCTGGGCATATACCCCACTCTGGTTAAAGGTTTGAGTGCCCAAAATGACTTGGTGGGTTTTTTGGTTTTTAAGCTGTAGCAAAAGGGTTGCCGTAGGCTTGTCTAGACCAAATTCTTTAAGCTGGGCTGGCTCAACCTGAAGGGTTCGCTCACTGGTGCCTGTTGCTAAAAGATTCAGTAAAAAGGTGACGGTACCTTCATCGGCAGCACTAGCTTTAGGGGCTAAAATCTGCCAGCCTTTAGCCGTTTTTTCGAGCTTCAGGGTTTGGTTTTTAGACTCAATGGTGAGCTGCGTAACATCAGTTTCTTTGAGCGCAAGGACAGGCTTCTCGGCTTTTTGCGTTTCAGTGGTTTGAGGTTGCCCAGAGCGGGATTGATCCCAGGCATAAATGCCGATCGCCGATAAGAGGGCGATCGCCAGCATGACCACAGTGCTTGTTTTCAGTTTCATCGACGTTTCCACCATAGGTAGGCACCCGAACCAAACGCGGCTAAGGGTAAAAATCCTAAGCCCGTCAGCGTTAAAATCCGCCAGTTGGTAGGGTTTAGCTCAATGCGACGATCTTTGAGTTCTTTGGGTCGGATCGACAGGCTAGGGTCATCGGCACCACTGCCCAGCCACGTCACTGAGTTCAGAAACAGGTCGCTATTGAGGACTTGAGGATTGGGAACGGTCGCAAAGTCAGAATCTCCAACGACTACCATCTTGGCCTGTGTTTTAGTGGGCGATGGGGTTGTAGCCTCTGGCTTAGTCTTAGGTCCATCGGCGATTGGAGCCGTCTCAAAGGTACGGGCGATGGCAACGCCAATCGTAAGAGGACCTTGGCGATCGCGGGCGGCATCAAACTGAAGTTTTTCTTGGTCAGAGTCGGCCTCTGCCCAGCTTTGAGGGCTGGTCTTGAGCAGTTCTGTAACCTGTGTTTCGGGAGAAGGTGGCTTAACCGTCACGGCCTGAACCAGCGGAAAGAACGACGGCCCTTGTCCAAAGTCTTTAGTGATGGGGTGTTCGCCATACTGCGTCACGAGGGGGATTGCAGGTCCTAAGCCCAAGAGCTGCCCTGAACCGGAGGCATCGACCACCACGCGGTTATCGAGGGTAATGCCCCAGTCCTTGAGCAGTGGGTCAAGCCCTGTTTTGACGGCAGGGTCTAACATCAGCATGAGCGCCTTCCCCTGCTTGAGGTAGTCCTGAAGCAGTTTGACTTCACCTTCTAAATACACGCGCTTTGGCCCTGCAATGACCAGCACATTGGCGTCTGCCGGAATTTGCTTTTGCTCTAAAAGATTGAGAACGTTGACGTTAAAGTCTCGCTTTTTAAGCTCTGTGATGGCACCGTCAATGTTGCCCTGTCCGCCGTTAACGGGCGCTTCGCCATGCCCCTGAATCATGTAGGCATTGGCTTTGCGATCGCGTAGCAGAGAAGCCACCGCTGGCGTTAAGTTAGTTTCGCTGAGATCGCCTTCTAAGGTTTTAGTGCGATCGCCCGTCTCCAAAACAACTTCACCGAGGGCACGCACCTTATACTTTTCGGCAAGTCCCGGCTGGGCTTGCGGGTCAATAAATTCAAAGCTCAGGCGATCAGGATTTTGGCGGCGGTACTGCTCGAGTAGACCTTGCTGAACAGGGGTCGGCTGATTGCTAAAGACGCGCACCTTCAGCGGCTGCTTGAGGGTTTTAATAAGCTGCTTGGTTTGGGGCGCTAAAGAAAACTGCTGGTTCTCTGTAAAGTCAATCTGGCCTGGAATCCGTACCGCCAAAAAGTTGAGTCCGCCCAAAATGACCACCACTGCGATCGTGGTTAGCAGCGCGTTGGTGCTGGTCTGTACCGAGCGCTGCCGCCACCAAGGAGATGCGGAATCACTGGCGTTCATCCAGCGGAGGGAGAGCCAGAGGGAGATCGCCACCAGACCCGCTACCACTAATCCAATCCCCACGGGCGACCAAGCGCCGGAAATTAAACTTGCGCTCCCCCCCGCAATCATCAGGCCAAGCCCCACCCAACAGAGCAGATTGACCAGCTTTGGATTGAGATTTAGCTTTGGCTTTGCCAACAAACGTTTCACC
>JBGSVR010000559.1:0-8373 GCA_041752855.1 Thermosynechococcaceae cyanobacterium | reverse complement strand
GCGCGTTGTCTTTCCAAGTCAGCGTTTGCTCTTTGAAGCTTCGCCTGAAGGGCAGCTAGAGATACACACTGGCATGATGGCCAGCTCAATTTTGTCAGATACAATCCCCTGTATGCAGCTTGAGATTACGGACGATGCGGTAATCGAGCCAGCCTACACCCACGAAGAAGAGCGACGCCGCGAAGCTCAAAATGAAGGCGTTGTGCAAAAACAAGCTCAGATTGGCAAGCATTTTGAAAGTTTTTCTTCAGAGCCGTTAAAGTTTGAGATGGCTCAGATTTCATAATCTTTGGTATCTAACACCCATTTAATAAAATTCTAAGCAGATTTTTAACTCATTGAAAGTTTTTCCAAAAAGGCTGTGAAAAAACTTTTTTTGAATTTCAGATACGTTTAAATGAAACTTTTTCTGATTCGAGATTTTTAGTCCCATCATTTTAATTTAGCGATAAATGGGCGGTGGTGGCGGTAGCATCGGTCGTCGAGCAGCGGGTGAATACCCTGCTGTGTAGGTACCTCGTGCGCCACGCGCATGACCCAAAGGCACTTTTTTGCTCGGAACGGCAATCCGCGCAGTGCGGAACTTTAGAGTGGCAGAAGGGGCGATCGCCCGATCCAATTCTGAGAATCCGTTGCTTTTTGTTACTATCAGCACCTTAAATCCTTGGCGGGTCAGATTTACCTTGAGTGCTTCTGCTTTGGTGCGATCGCCAAAGGTGCCAACCTGCATCGCAGACCGGCCTTGATGGGAGGTGCGAAATGCGCTGGGCTGCTGGGCACGAACCTTAGCTTGCTGAGTAGCGCTTGAGGTGATCACCATTACGAGATAAGAGGCGCGTCCATTAGTGGAAGAAACGGACGATGCAAACAAAGGGCGACTTGTTGAATTTAAGAAAACCCGTTTAGGGGCTTTAGAAGGCTTCTCAATGCGTCGGCTAGACGCGATTTGATAGGTGGGAGCCATGTCTCGGCTGAAGTAAATATGCCCCAGGGACTTTCCACTGTAGGTTCGTTTGGCAAAACGCCACCCAGAATTGAGATCGATTTTTAGAAAGCCTGACCGAATGCCGTGGGTACGGCCTAGCTGAATGGTCTTGCCGCTGGCACCTGAGCGGGCAGGAATCCCTAGTAGCAGCACATCATTTTTCTGCTTTTGAAGACTGAGCTGATACTTTAGCCCTAAATCTTGACCCGCCGCGCGAATGGAGTAGCCGTTGCTGTCCATGCTACGCCCACAAATTTTGGTGAAGTTGAAGTTCAGCAGCAGTGGTTCAATGCGGGTAGGGCTTGATCCACTTTCTCGCCAGCACGGTTTCTCATTAGACCGCTGCTCTAAGACGAGAAGGGTATAGTAGCCTGAGGCACGCGGTACGGCGATCGCCACAAACTTGCTTTGATTTACCTCCGTCTGTCCAAAGGTGACGGCATGGGATGGCATCGTCACAAACCCTAAACATAGCGCCACAACTCCGGCAGATGCGCGCCAAGGTAACGAATTAGGCTGATTCATCTTGAGTTCTCACACCATTAAGACAGCGCAGTTGCCGCAGCAAAAGCATTGCTTGTCTGCATAAACTATAAAACCATGCATCTAGGCTGTATTGTCAATGCTTTTGTACCCATCAAGTTTTGCTCATCAGTAGGCGTAAGGGTTTTTCGGTTCGGGAATCGGCTCAATGGTATTAGCCTGAATTACCGCCTGACGCTTACCATTCAGCGTTTCGGTCATCATTTTGCCCTGAACCTTAAACCAGCCATCAGCGGGGACTTCACTTTTAGGCTGCGTAAACTTTACAGGCATACCGACGGGATAGACATCTGCCGCACAGCAGGTGATCACAAATCGCGTGAGGGTTAAGTAGCCCTGAGGTAAGTTGTTGGTATATACCACAAAGCCATCCACACTAACCTTTTGGCCTGCATAGGCATCGGGTTCTGGGTATACATCTAAAGTGCGAATCCAATCAATGAGCGATCGCGATTCTGAAGACCGATTAACACGAAATGACTGAGGCCGTACCCGCGTCACAATGGCGCTATCTTGCAGCCCTCGCTGAATGGCGGTGTCGCTCACAAAGGGTTTAGGCGCAATTAAAAAGCCAACTACGGCAGCAAATAGCAAAATTCCGCTCATGAATAGGGGCGGTAGCAGGGTCTGATGCTGCTCCCGCGAATCCGTTTGGCGCTGCTGCTGTTTTGCCATTCGGATAATATTGAAGCTAGAAATCGCCAACAGCACAAACCCTGCCCCAATGCTGAGGCCAAAGTAGTTGGGGTGAATGAGTAAACCTAACTTGCCGGAGCGCCAGTAATACAAAAACAGTGCCCCCCATAGACCTAAAGCAAAGGTATGCATCCACTCCGATAGCTTTGACCATCGCAGACGCGGCATAGAAGATGTTGAGTTCATGGCTTCTCAATCCTTGGTATGTAGCACCGTTATTGAGGCAGTGTGCTTTGAAGACTAGCTAATATGTAAGTTCATAAAGAGCGTCAAGATTAAGGTGAGCTGCACAATCAGCACAACCAAATAAATCATGGCGCGGGGGCGAAAAATAGTGAGCAGCAGCCCTAAGCTTTTGAGGTCAAACATAGGGCCAAAGACCAGAAATGCCAAAATTGCGCCGCTGGTGAAGGTGGTCGCAAAAGAGAGGGCAAAAAACGAATCAACTGTTGAGCAAATGGAAATTACGCCGCCCAAGATCAGCATGGCAACCACTGACGTGACGGGGCCTTGCCCAATACTTAAAACCCACTCGCGGGGCACGGCAACCTGAATGATGGCGGCGAGCAGGCTTCCCAGTACCAAAATGCCGCCCAACTCCCGTAGCTCCTGCACCATATTTTCGAGCAGGAGCGGCAGGCGATCTTTCCAAGGAATGTTGGGTTTGGGGCGGGGGCGATTGACCGCAGCGGCTGCAACCGCATCAAAGGCAATAGGCTGTCCGGGTTGCCCTAGCAAAAATGTTCCGGTCTGGAGTAGGGCAGGGGTATCAGACAGGCTGGGCTGCACCATAACATCGGGCATCCATCGAGATAGTGCAGGCTGCAAAAAGGGTCGCATATCTTTCTGGATGCTAAAAATGCAGGCGATGGTCGTAGAGATGATGAGCGAAAACACGACCCGCAATACGACAATTTCTGGCTGGTCACGAAATGCCGTCCAGGTCGCCCAGATCACCACAGGGTTAATGGTGGGCGCAGCCAGTAAAAAACCGATCGCCACTGGAACCGATACGCCCTGAAGCAACAGACGACGCGCGACAGGTACGTTGCCGCACTCACACACTGGAAACAGGAACCCCAGCAGACTTCCGGCTAATGCCCCTAAAAATGGATTCTTAGGCATCAGCGCAATGAGGCGCTGCTCATTGACAAACAGCAGCAGTACGCTTGAGACCAGTACGCCCAGCAGCAAAAAGGGAATGGCCTCCACAATGAGGCTCAGAAAGAGGGTAAACCCACTATTAAATTGAGACATGCGACCCGTTTATGGTGAAATCGGCTGAAGTTGGAGCGCTTTAGCTGCGCTGCACTATTTGCCCAATGGTTGAGTTCTGGTGATTCTCATTCAGCATAAAGGGTCGCAGCCATCATCGCCAATTCACCTGTGTTGAATCTAATCTAGCGGTTGCTTTACTGTTGGATAGTTGTTTTGAAGTAGATTCAGAAACTGCCGTATCTGTTCTAGGTGTTTTTGCTCAGAGGGGTATGCCGGACAGTTCTCAGCCTTGCGGTAGTCGGCGATCGCCTTTTGAGATTGCCCCATTGCCCCATAGGCGTTGGCACGGTTCAAGTAGGCTCTAAGACAGTCTGGGTCAAGCCGCAGCGCTTCAGCATAGGCCATAATAGCGCCCTGTAAATCACCGCTGCCGGCATAGGCAATGCCCTGGCCTAAGTACGTTTCACGCTGATGAATGCCAAGGCGTAATGCCGTCTTAAAGTCTTCAAGTGCGCTGGGGCTATCTTGCACCTTAAGGTACGCATTACCACGGTTATGATAGGCTTCTGCACAGCCTGGATCTGCCTGAATCACCTGGTCAAAAATTGTGACCGCCGCCTGAAATTTTGCGTTTTCGACGTAGTGCATCCCTTGGGTAAACCGTTCGCTGGGCGCAGCGCAATTCAAAAAATTTGCGTCTAGATTGGCGAGTTTAGGTAGAGATGGAATGGAGTTGGGTCGGGGCTGCTGCTGCGATCGCTTTGCAGCAAGAGAAGCTGCATCTTTGGGCAATAGAGACGGTTTTTTTCTAGATTTAGGAGCGTTGGCAATTGAACTCAATGAAGGCAAGACAGTCTGTGGATGGGTGATGCAGGCCCAAAGGCCAAGGTAAAGCAGCACACCGCCTAAGAGTTTGTGCTGACTGATGTAATACAGCCCTGCGGCAATGGCGATCGCACTAGCGGCATACCCAACCTGCGCCAGCCATGGATAAGCTGGGGGCAATTTCCCAGACTTTCCCCACAGCAGTGCGCGGAATGCCCGAGCGCCATCTAGGGGCAGTCCTGGAATGAAATGAAATAGGCCAATCGTCACATTAATGACCTTGATGGCTTCTACCAAAGTTAAAAGCGATTCGCCCAGGTTAAAGCGAAGGGATGCTAATCCACTGAGCAGCACAAAGATTGATAAATTGACCAGTGCCCCAGCGAGGGAAACCTCTAAAAGCTGGATTGGCCTGTGATAGTTTTCTTGAAAAGATGTCGTGGTGCCAAACCCGCATACCACAATAGATTCAACCGTCATGGCGTAGGCACGACCTGCCAAAACACGACCCAGCTCATGTAGCAAGACTGAGACCAGCAGCAACAGCGCAGCGAGAAACCCCATCCCCCATCCCAGCCGAAGACCCGAAACGCCAGACATTTGGCTAAAAATCAAGCTCCATACCGCCAAAACCGGAAGGCAAGACAGCTCAATTGAGAGAGGAATGCCCCAAAGGGGCTTAATGCTCCAGTTTTGACGAAGAAGAGTCACAATGTTCGCTTCAGTGGGATGGGTAAGGAGAAAACTTACTGCTGCTATCTCTAAAGGTGCCCATTATTGAGGCTTAACTTTGCAAGGCGCTTCACTGTAAGCCCTTTCACCCTATCCAAAGCTGCACTAACGCAAAGCTGAGAAACCCACTCCCTAAGGGCACGCTCAAGTTATCCAGGCCAAATTTTGAGAAAGACTCTAGACCTGTGGCAACGGCTGCAACAATGGCTGCGGTTAAAGCAACCGATGCAGAAAATCCATAGGCAAAGCTCAAAATAGAGACGCTGACGATGGCACTGGCGATCGCCATGGTAGCGGTACCTTCCCAGCTTTTGGTCATGCCCCACACCGCATAGGGATGTTTCCCAAATCGTTGACCAATCAGCGCCGCGAGTCCATCGCCCCAAGTCATCACCAAAATGCCCAAAACGGCATGAGCCTGAAGCCCTTGAGGCCAAAAGTAGGCAATGAGCAATCCAATGCTGACAGAATAAAAAAACGTGCCAAAGCTCTTGCGACCCACGCCGCTAACGCTCGCTAAAACCGGATACCAGTAAGAAACCAGGGTCGCAATGCTAGAAACGACGGCGGCGGCAATACCCACCCAGGCCGGAATATGGAGCCACCAAGCCAGCAAAATAACGTTGCCCACCCCAATGTGAACAATCTTGCGAGAAACCTCACCGCCTAGAGGCGTAAACCGAGCGACCAGTTCTGCTGCCGCCAACACAATGCCCAGCCAAAGCCCTACCCCTAGTAGTTGATATTCCATTAACGTGATTGCGATGACCAAAAGGGAGTGAAAAGAAAGGCTGATGCTTTAGCTCAAAGCGTTGAAGTCAAAGCATTAAGCTCAAAGCAGCCTCAATTAAGCCTAACAGTTTAGCCCGCCTTAACCTGACGCAAATCTTTTGGAGTCGAGAGCGCTTGATCAACACCCTAATGTTTAGGCGTTCTATCACTGTCTGCGACCTGCATAGGGTAATGCGCTAAATCCCCACTTTCTTTGTGGTTTAGCTCATCTACTGGCCTTGAAGACGGCTTATACCGCTCTGCCAACGTCTTAATCACAATGTAGAGAATGGGAACCACAAACAGGCTCAGCACCGTAGAAACAAACATCCCCCCGACGATCGCCGTGCCCAGAGACTGTCGTGCAGCAGCGCCAGGTCCGGTGGCGACCAGCAGCGGTACTGAGCCAATGGCAGTGGCGATCGCCGTCATTAAAATGGGACGTAAGCGTTCGGAGCAGGCCGCTAAAGCTGCTTGGGTTAAGCTCAGACCTGTTTCATACATTTGATTAGAAAATTCCAAAATCAAAATGGCGTTTTTACTCGCCATCCCAATCAGCATTACAAACCCAATTTGGGTATAGACATCATTCGAGGTGCCCCGCGCCCAGATTGCCACCAGCGCCCCTAAAATTGCCAGGGGCACCGTCAGCATAATAATGATGGGGTCGATAAAGCTCTCGTACTGTGCGGCTAAGGTCAAAAACACAAAGATAATGCCCAGGCCAAAAATGACCACCGCCGCACCGCCAGACTGCACTTCTTCTAGAGAAATGCCGGACCACTCAAAGCTAAAGCCCTTGGGCAACACTTCCTTCGCTACGGCTTCCATAGCAGAGATGGCCTGCCCCGAACTCGAACCCTGTGCTGCAACGCCGTTAATTTCGACCGAGCGAAACAGATTGTAGTGGCTAATGACCGATGGCCCAATAGTCTGACGAATTTTGACTAAGTTGCCCAGGGGAATCATTGCGCCGGATTGCGATCGCACATACAGCTTGTTGATATCTTCTGGGTTAGAGCGGAACCGACTATCTGCTTGTACATAGACGCGGTAGGCGCGGTTGAACTGGTTAAAGTCATTGACGTAGGTAGAACCCAAGAAAATCTGAAGCGTATTAAAAATATCTTCGACCGAAACCTGGAGCTGATTGGCGCGGAGGCGATCCACCTCCACCGTAATTTGGGGCGTATTGGCGTTAAACGTGGGTCTTAGACCCGTGATTTGAGGGCTTTGAGCCGAGGGATATGCCCCTGCCCGTCCCAGGAACTGATTCAGAATTTCGCCGATGGTATTAAAGCCCACGCCAATGCGATCTTGAAGGTGAAACTCAAATCCGCCAAAGTTCCCTAAGCCCTGTACCGCTGGGGGTGCGAAGGGGATGACGGTCGCTTCCTGAATGCCGAGCAGCTTTGGAAAGAGTCCTGTCGGCTGCGGGAAAAATCCACCAACCACGCCAGCGACGGACTGCTCCGGTCTAGTGCGATCACCCCAAGGCTTGAGTAAGCAGAAAATGAGACCATTATTGGGCGTGGCACCGCTAAAGCTAAAGCCCCCTACAGAAAAGATGCTTTGAACTTCTGGCTGCTGCTTTAGGATCTCTTCCGCCTGCGCTAAAACCTTTTCGGTGTAGTCGAGGGAAACGCCCTCGGGACCCTGCACGATGGTAATAAAATACCCCTGATCTTCATCGGGGATAAACGCTTTAGGTACTACGGTATAGACCCAATAGGTCAGCACCAGCGCCAAGGAAAACAGCGCTAGTACGAGAAACTTAAGCCGCACGACTTTGCCCAACGAGCGCGAGTAGGTCGCACGGGTTTGCTCGATACCCCGATTAATGCCGTTAAAAAACCAGTTGTTAGGTGCCTGCCCTGGACGCAGCAGCAGCGCAGACAGCATCGGCGTAAAGGTAACGGCGTTAAAGGTTGACACCCCCACCGAAAACGCAATGGTGAGCGCAAACTGTTTATAAAGCTGCCCCGTAGTGCCTGGGAAAAACGCCACCGGCACAAACACCGTCATCAGCACAATAGATGTGGCAATGACGGCTCCAAACAGCGCATTCATTGAGGCGATCGCCGCTTCTAAAGGTCGCATCCCTTCCTGAATGCGGCGAGAGATATCTTCCACAATCACGATCGCGTCGTCTACGACCAAGCCCGTCGCCAGGGTGAGGCCAAACAGAGTAAGGGTATTAATAGAAAAGCCCAGCAGCTTAATAAAGATAAAGGTGCCGATAAAGGCAATGGGGATCACAATTGAGGTAATCAGCGCCGAGCGCCAGTCTTGCAAAAACAGGTAGAGAATCAGCACCACCAGCAGCACCGACTGCACCAGAGAAATCACGACTTCCTCTGCCCCCGCCTCAATAAAGGTAGTGGTATCAAAGGCAATGTCGTAGCGCATCCCAGGCGGAAAGCTTTGGGACAGGCGCTGAATTTCGGACTTAACGGCCTTTGCTACGTCCAGAGCATTACTGCCCAACTGCTGGTTAATCCCTAGCCCCACCCCGCGATGGGTAATGCGATCGTTCGGGGTAAAGCGCAGCACGGAACCGTAGTTCTCAGCTCCTAGTTGGGCGCGACCGATTTCTCTGAGTC
>JBGSVR010000558.1:0-3080 GCA_041752855.1 Thermosynechococcaceae cyanobacterium | reverse complement strand
CGCCTATGGGAATCGCTCTATGAAGCCATTCAAAAGCAGTTCCGCGATCAGCCGGAGTCTAAGCAAAAGCTGGTGCAGTTCTTTTTTGGTCAAAGCCAGCGCTACGTTGAGGCGCGGCGGTTGGTGCAGGGGCTAGATTTGAACAATCTCAACCCTTCCCTAGCGCAGAAGATTAAAGCGCAGCTTCTGTGCTGGGTGTTGGCTCCGGTGCATGGATTGGGCGATCGCCTTGTATACACCAAAGTCCGTGATGCCTTGGGCGGTAAGTTCAAAGCCTCGGTTAGCGGCGGTGGCTCCCTTGCCATGCACCTCGAAAACTTTTTTGAAATTGTAGGGATTAGCCTTTTAGTGGGCTATGGACTCACCGAAACCTCTCCGGTACTTACCGTGCGTCGCCTAGAGCGAAATCTGCGCCGTTCTTCTGGTCAGCCACTCCCCTTTACTGAGCTGAAAATCGTCAACCCCGACACACGACAGCCGCTGCCTTTAGGTCAGCAAGGGTTAGTGTTAGCCAGGGGGCCTCAGATTATGGAAGGTTACTACAATAACCCTGAAGCAACAGCCAAAGCGATTGACCCAGAGGGTTGGTTTGATACAGGCGACCTGGGTTGGCTAACCTCCCATTCAGAACTGGTTTTGACGGGTCGTGCCAAAGACACCATTGTGCTTTCTAATGGCGAAAACATAGAGCCTCAGCCCATCGAAGATGCCTGCACTCGCAGCCCCTACATTGACCAAATGATGTTGGTGGGTCAAGATCAGCGCTCGATTGGGGCGTTAATTGTGCCCAATATCGATGCGCTCAAACTTTGGGCAGCAGGTCAAAATGCAGTGCTGGTGGGTCACGATGAAGCCCCAACCTCTGAAGGCAAAACAGTCTTAACCTTCGAGAGCAAGCCGATTCAAGACCTCTACCGCCAAGAACTGGTAAGAGAAGTGCAGAACCGACCCGGCTATCGCGTAGATGACCGGATTGGACCCGTGCAATTTGTGCTAGAGCCATTCTCCATTGACAATGGACTGCTGACGCAAACTATGAAAGTGCGACGGCCTGTTGTGATGGAACGCTACCGCGATATGATCGACGGGATGTTTGCGTCTTGATTTAGGCACAATGTGCTAAGTCATCGTGCGTTAACCTCAGATTTTCTGCCGTTTTGTAGACCCTACACCTTTCTAAGCATGGATATTGTGAGCGATCAGCTATTAGTCCGTCGTGCCATCCCTGTGAAGGCCATTGTCACCCCCCTATGGAAAGAAGAAGCCCAGCAGCAGCTTCAGGCGCAAATCAATCAGTTTGACGGTCAGCTTCAGCAGCTAGAGCTTCAGGTTCAGCAGATGATGACCGAGCTACAGCGTCAGATGATTGGTCAACCTTCTGATGCGATGAATGCTCAAATTCAAGACCTTCAGTCTCAGGCCAATGCCCGTAAAAGTGAATTACTAGAGCAAAAAAACCAGATTTTGCAGCAGCTCAATCAGGTGCAGGTGCTTGAGATGGAGCAAGAAGTAGAGCAAGGACAGATTGATAACTTCTTCCATCTCCAAAAGGGCGACCACCTCATTCGCAAAATGCAGGTAGAAGTAGTGCTGCGCGACGGCATTGTCGAAGACATTCGTGGCGAACTGTAGGGTGTTTGACGATACGCCCTGCGTTAGAATGCTTTACTGAGTAAGCTTTGGCTTTGATCCACTTCAGCCTTAGACCCACACCAGATTCATCCCTTATCCTTATATAAACCCCTGATTCGGAACGCCGCCCCATGATTCGTGAAGTTTTCATGCCCGCTCTCAGCTCAACGATGACCGAAGGAAAGATTGTCTCTTGGTCAAAAGCACCAGGGGATAAGGTCGAGAAAGGGGAAACCGTGTTGGTGGTTGAGTCCGATAAGGCCGACATGGATGTGGAGTCATTTTATGAAGGGTATCTGGCGGTGATCGCCGTCCCTGCTGGTTCAGCAGCACCTGTTGGCTCAACCCTAGGACTCATCGCCGAAACCGAGGCTGAAATTGCCCAAGCGCAAGAAAAACTCAAGGGTTCTAGCGCGAGTGCTGCCCCTGCTGCCACACCCACCGCTGCGCCTGCCCCTGCTGCTGACACCCCAGAGCCTATAGCCGCTGCTGCACCAGTTCTCAATGGAGCAGCTACCGCCGAAGCGACCGTAGTGTCTACGGGTCGTATGGTTGCATCTCCACGGGCGCGTAAGCTTGCCAAGCAATTCAAGATAGAGCTAAACACCCTTAAAGGCAGCGGTCCTTTTGGCAGAATTGTGGCGGCAGATGTTGAAGTGGCAGCAGGCAAAGCACCTACAGCTCCCATTGCTCAGTCAGTAGCGGCACCCGCTGCCGCGCCTGTGGCTCCAGCCGTTTCTGCTGCTCCAGCTATTCCAGCAGCGGCATTAGCCGGCGAAATCGCACCCTTTAATACTCTCCAGCAGGCCGTCAACCGCAACATGGTTGCCAGCCTACAGGTGCCCACGTACCAAGTAGGCTACACCATCACTACAGATGCCCTAGATGTGCTGTACAAGCAGGTCAAGAGCAAAGGTGTCACCATGACGGCGCTGTTGGCAAAGGCGGTCGCCGTCACGCTCAAAAAGCATCCGTTGCTGAATGCCTGCTACGCCGACCAGGGGATTCAGTACCGCAGCCAAATTAATGTCGCAGTCGCGGTCGCAATGCCCGATGGTGGATTGATTACCCCTGTGTTACGCAGTGCAGATCAGTCAGATTTATACTCGCTGTCACGGAATTGGAAAGACTTAGTAGAGCGATCGCGTGCCAAGCAGCTTCAGCCCGATGAGTACAGCACGGGTACCTTTACGTTGTCTAACCTAGGAATGTTTGGTGTGGATCGCTTTGATGCCATTTTGCCGCCTGGTCAGGGGTCAATTTTGGCGATCGGGGCATCTCGGCCTCAGGTAGTGGCAACCAAGGATGGGCTTATGGGGGTTAAGCAGCAGATGCAGGTCAATATCACCTGCGATCACCGCATTATTTATGGCGCTGATGCGGCGGCGTTTCTGCAAGATTTAGCCAAACTGATTGAAACCAATCCTCAATCGTTGACACTCTAAACA
>JBGSVR010000557.1:0-10032 GCA_041752855.1 Thermosynechococcaceae cyanobacterium | reverse complement strand
CTTGACATCAATCAAGGGGTAGCCCGCAAGAATACCAGACTCGCAGGCTTCTTTCATACCCTGAGCAGCGGGGTTTATATATTCTTTTGGAACTGTACCTCCTACAATCTTAGACACAAACTCAAATCCAGAGCCAACTTCGCCTGGCTCAACTTCAATTACAACGTGACCGTACTGACCTTTGCCGCCACTTTGCCGAATAAATTTGCCTTCAGCTCTCACGGCTTTACGGATGGTTTCTCGATAGGCTACTTGGGGGGCACCCACGTTGGCTTCCACCTTAAACTCTCGCAGCATCCGATCAATCAAAATCTCAAGGTGGAGTTCCCCCATTCCGGCGATAACGGTTTGATTCGTATCAGAATCAATACTGACTCGGAACGTTGGATCTTCTTCTGAAAGGGACTGGAGCGCCTTTGACAACTTTTCCATGTCCTGCTTCGTTTTTGGCTCTACTGCCACCGAAATAACAGGCTCAGGAATAAAGAGGGACTCTAAAATAATCGGGTCATGATCGTCGCTGAGGGTATCACCTGTAAAGGTATCTTTGAGTCCAAGCGCTGCGCCTAGGTCTCCTGCCCGCAGCTCATCAACTTCAATGCGGTCATCTGCCTTAAGAACAATTAGGCGAGAAATTCGCTCCTTTTTATTTTTAGAAGAGTTCAGAACATAGCTACCCTTCTTAAGGATTCCGGAATAGACGCGAACAAATGTTAGGCGACCATAGGGATCCGCCATGATTTTAAAGGCGAGAGCTGACAATGGCTCTTCGTCATCTGCATGACGAAACGCTTCACTGCCATCCCCCAGCGTACCAACGATAGCTGGAACTTCTAGGGGTGAGGGTAAATAATCAAGTACAGCATCTAGTAAAAGCTGAACACCCTTATTTTTGAAGGCCGAGCCGCACAGCATAGGCACAATAGAGCCGTTAATGGTTCCTTTTCTCAAGGCAGTTCGGACTTCCGCTTCTGTGAGGGCTTCGCCTTCAAGATATTTTTCGGTCAGAGCATCGTCGGTTTCGGCAACGGATTCGATAAGCTTAATCCGAAATTTCTCAGCGTTTTCCTTAACTTCTTCAGGTATATCCACTTCCGAGATATCGTTGCCGACATCATCGTTATAGATGTACGCCCGCATTTTTACGAGATCGACAATCCCACGCAGGTCACTTTCTTGACCGATGGGGATTTGAATGGGTACCGCATTCGCTCTCATGCGATCGCGGATTTGCCCGTAAACGCGATAAAAATCGGCACCCGTTCGATCCATCTTATTCACAAAGACAATGCGGGGCACTTTATATCGATCTGCTTGCCGCCACACCGTTTCGGACTGAGGCTGAACCCCACCCACAGAGCAAAAAACCGCGATCACGCCATCTAGGACTCGCATGGAGCGCTCTACTTCAATGGTGAAGTCTACGTGTCCTGGCGTATCAATGATGTTGATCTGATAATCTTTCCAACTTGTGGTGATGGCAGCAGCGGTGATGGTAATCCCTCGCTCGCGCTCTTGCTCCATCCAGTCTGTCACGGTATTGCCGTCGTGGACTTCACCAATTTTGTGAACCACGCCAGAGTAGTAAAGGATGCGCTCGGTGGTCGTTGTCTTCCCCGCATCAATATGAGCCGCAATACCAATATTGCGAACTTTTTCTAACGGGATTGAACGAGCCACCTCTACCTCCTAAAAACTTGACCCTAAAACTTGGCGAATAGAACTTTCACCAAGGGATCAGAACTTTCATTCTAATCTATGCATTTAATACAGCAGCGATTAGTAGCGATAGTGCGCGAACGCTTTGTTGGCCTCTGCCATTCTGTGGGTTTCTTCGCGCTTACGGATTGCGCCACCCGTATCATTTGCCGCGTCCATTAGCTCATTGGCAAGCTTAGCCACCATAGAGCGACCCGCGCGCGCACGAGAATATTGAATAATCCAACGTAGGGCTAAGGCAACACCTCGCTCAGTCCGAACTTCCATCGGCACCTGATAGGTTGCACCACCCACTCGGCGCGCTTTGACTTCCACGAGGGGAGTTGCTTTGCGAACCGCATTTTCAAAAACTTCTAACGGGTCTTGCCCAGTGCGTTCTTCGATCACCTTCAGGGAATCATAAAGAAGCCCTGAAGCAACTGACTTTTTGCCGCTGTACATGATGCGACGAATCGCCATGTTGATGAGTCGGCTGTTGTAGACCGGATCAGGAGGAACGGGACGCTTTGGGGCACGATTACGACGAGACATGGACGACCTTCAGTTTGTATCTACAGGTGATATTACAAAAATTAAAATGCTTGAGATTAATTTTCAGAACGCAAGCATGGAGCGTTTCGTCACAGAGAATCGGAGGACAAATCCAGCCGAATCAGGTCACTTAAAACCCATTAAATTTAAAGTGCTGGACAAAAACAGAATTATTTTGCGGCTTTAGGACGCTTTGCGCCGTACTTAGAGCGGCCTTGCTTACGATCCTTAACGCCAGACGTATCTAAAGTTCCGCGAATGATGTGGTAACGAACGCCCGGGAGATCTTTGACTCGCCCACCACGGATCATGACGACAGAGTGTTCTTGAAGATTATGCCCAATCCCAGGAATGTAGGCCGTTACTTCAAAGCCCGAGGTCAACCGAACCCTGGCAACTTTGCGCAACGCTGAGTTAGGCTTTTTGGGCGTTGTTGTGTACACACGAGTACACACACCACGGCGCTGCGGGCAGCTTTTGAGCGCGGGTGACTTGGTTTTCTTGATCGCTTTTTCGCGTTCGCTACGGATAAGTTGCTGAATTGTGGGCATGGGTTGAGACTACTAGCTTATCTTACAGATTACTGTTTTTTCTTCCAAATGATAACTATACCGAGGTATGCACCACTCTGTCAAACTGGCTCAATCGTTTTTGACGGAGTTAGGGAATAAAACTCAGTTCGGTGTGAGCCTGTTGGGGGCAATGAATTGACTCGCAGTCGGCTGATCAGCCTGTTAGCCCAGGCAAGTTAAGACCGGCCGTTAGGTCTTCCATTCTTACGCGCATTGTGTCTGTGGATTTGACGTAAGCGTCTTTCATGGCGGCAGAGACAAGATCTGTCAGAACTTCTAACCCTTCGCCATAGGCTTGCTCAGAAATTTCGACCCGAATCGGCTCTTGGTTCCCGCTCATGACGACTTTTACGAGTCCGCCGCCGGATTCGCCTTCAATCTCCATTTGTTCAAGATCTTCTTGGAGCTGTTTAGCGCCTTCTTGAACCTTTTGAGCCTTTTTAATTGCGTCAGCAAGCTCTTTCATCTTGCCGAGGCCAAATCCAAATCCCTGTCCTTGTGACATAGTTCGTTGTCTTTAAATGGGGTTAGGTATCAATCTTAAGCGTTATTGAGCGCAGCAAGTTTTTATGCAGGCTCTGGTTCTATGATACTTGCGCAAGTCGTTTAGTCAAAATTCCCTAAAATTTTAACTTCAGGATGTAGCTTTACTGTCCACCGCGCTTCAATCGTTTTTTGGACATGGAAAATGAGTTGGTAGATGTCAGAGGCTTTTGCACCCCCTAGATTGACAATAAAGTTGGCGTGTTTGGGTGAAATCTGAGCGCCGCCAATCGTAAACCCTTTTAAGCCAGCGTCTTCAATCAGCCAGCCTGCGGTTTTGGGCAGTGGATTGCGAAAGACGCTGCCGCAGCTAGGGAGTTCGTAGGGTTGGGTGGTGAGCCGATGGTTGAGGTGCGATTCTGTGGTTGCCTGCACAGTCTCAATATCTTGCTTTGCTTTAAGGACAAATGTTGCGCTAAGAACAATGTTTTGACTTCCCTGAAGGGTTGAAGAACGATAGCTATAGTTCAGCTCGGCGTTGGAGAGCGTTTGTTGCGTTCCGTCTGGTTTGAGGATAAGTGCTTCTACTAAAGAGTCAGAGATGGATTCTCCGTGGGCACCCGCATTCATGACGACTGCGCCCCCAATAGTGCCAGGAACGCCAACGGCCCACTCTAGTCCAGCCCAGCCCTGTTTTGCTAACTGCCAACAGAGGCGAGGTAAGGGCTTGCCTGCGGCGACGGTAATACGTTCTGTGTCTTCAAAAAACGCCTGCTCTCGAAGATGTCGTGTTGAAATGACCAGACCGGGCAACCCATGGTCGCTAATCAGCAGGTTGGAGCCTGCGCCTATTACCGTAATGGGAAGCCCTTCGCTGGTAGCCCACTGGACACTGGCCTGAAGTTGTTCTACAGACTGTGGCGCAATAAACCATTCGGCAGGGCCGCCCACTCGGTATGTGGTTAAGTCTGCCAGTCTAAAATGAGGTTCTAGGTAGCAGTTTCCAGAGGGTAGGTAGAGGCGCTCGGATTGGGTGACGGTCATCGCAGGGCAACCTCTGCACGATCTGGCGTGGAGGACTGCTGCTGAAAATAGCTGAGTACCTCAGGAATAATGCGGTTAAGATCGCCAGCACCTAGAAAAACCACTAAGTCGCCTGGTTTAAGGGTGGCTTTAAGGTGGGTGGCGACCTCTGCAAGCGTTTCTTGGTAGCAAACGGTGCTGTGATGCTCTGCGATCGCCGCTGCAACGCCTCCACCATCCATGCCAGGGGGTTTCGGTTCTCCAGCGCTATAAACATCTGTGGTAATGACGCAGTCAGCGTCGCTAAATGCCTGACTAAATTCTTCTAAAAAGGTGAGGGTACGGCTATAGCGATGGGGCTGAAAGACAGCTATAACCCTCTTGTAGTCAGCCGGAGTGTCATCTTGTTGAGCAGTACGCAGTTTGGCAGAGGAGAGCGTTGCCCGAATTTCGCTGGGGTGGTGGGCATAGTCATCAATGAAACAGATGTTGCCGGCCTCACCGCGATTTTCAAACCTGCGTCTTGCGCCTTCAAAGGTCAGGAGGGCGGCGGCGATCGCCTCAAAGGGGATGCCTAAGCGTCGTCCAACGGCGATCGCAGCTAAGGCATTGCTCAAGTTATGGCGACCCAACAATCCAAACCTTAGCCGACCTAAGAGCTGGCCTTTCTCATAAATGTCAGCAGCAGTATGCGTTGACCCGTAGACAATGGCGTCTGCCGTATAGTCTGCGTTTAGATCTCGATGAAGGCTGTAGGTGGTTGAAGAATCTTCTGAAGCGTGAGGAGTGATGCGATTACGCGTGTTTTCGCAGTCGATACAGAGTACGACGTGCTTGGAGTGGTCCACAAAAGCCTGAAAAATTTGAACGACTTCATCCAGCGTTGCGTAGTGATCCGGATGATCCAGCTCGATATTGGTAATTACTCCGATATGAGAATGGAACTTGACCAAAGACCCATCAGATTCATCCGCCTCAGCAATCAGGTACGGACTTTGACCGACTCTGGCATTGCCCTCCCATGCCGCAACTTCTCCCCCCACCACAATGGTGGGGTCTAAGCCAGCCTGAACCAAAACGTATCCAATTAAGCTGCTGGTGGTTGTTTTTCCGTGGGTTCCTCCCACCGCAACGCTTTTAGCAGATTCATTGATGAGTGCCGCCAATACATCAGATCGATGAAAGATGGGACAGCCTAAGCGAACCGCAGCCTGATACTCGGGGTTGTTGCGCTGAATGGCCGTTGAGCAAATGACCTGGGGCAGAGAAACGGTTTCAGTCGCCGTCGCAGATTCGATTTGCTGAGGGTTCTGAAAATAGTCGAGGTTTTCTGCCGCTTGCTGCCTAAAAACTTGAGCGCCGAGCGTCTGAAGTTTTTGTGTAATGTTGGTGTCGCGCAGATCTGAGCCGGATACTGGGAGCTGGCGTTTGGTTAAAATGTGAGCGATCGCAGACATGCCGATCCCACCAATCCCGATAAAGTGAAAGGGCCGACCACCTAAGTCAACGGCATTCAACATTCTGTTGTCGCTCCTTCAAACACCACACAAGTAACCGTAGTTTAGATAAGTTGATCTTGCCCCCCGCCTAGCTGATGCAAAACTGATGCTTAGGCTTTCAATCGCCATTAAGTGAGCTATGGGGCTAAAGTTAAGCCTTATTGCTCATTGAACAAAGTGCCTAGGCACTGGACTGGCATTGACTTAATCGAATATCTGAAATTTCACCTCACAGTTTGAGGTTTTTCGGCTATTCTGTCAACATATTTCAGGGCTGTAGATGCAAATGCATTTTGCATAAAAAAGCAGCGACAGTAAAAAGCCAAGCTGTTATGAATGGATTTTACTAATTGTGGACACAGCGCCATGAATCCATCGTCAAGACGACATCGGCGATGTTCCAGAATGTCTAAATACAGCCAAATCTGTGGAAATTTTCAATTCCCTCTAGTCACAATGGGGAGAGATCTATAGAATGAGGTCTCACAGTCTGTTGCTGACGAATAGGGTTATGAGCAGCGCAGTTGGTGTGATATGCCTGAATTTAGATCGCGTTAGTTTGAGGCACTAAGTTGCTACTACTACCGCTGGTTTATGGGTTCTGGTTACTCCATTTTGGGTCACTTCGTGGCCTTGTTTGCGCCAAAGAGTAAGGAGATAGCAGTGTCAAAATACGCTCGAAAACCCCTTAGCGTTGGACAACGGCGGCAGCTTTTAAAGCAGCGGCGACAGGCTGCTCAGGGTAAGGGACGTCAGCAATCTCAGGGCTTAAATCAAAAAGACCCGCTTTCGAGCAGTTCTGTCGCCAAGCAGCGCGTGCATGGTGCTTCTCAACGCTCGGTGGAAGGATTGACAAATTTACGGGTTCAGCGATCTGCTCAATTGAGTCGAGCGTCTGCTTCCCGCTCCTCTAACGGACGAGCGCTTCAGCCCCTAAGCAAGTTAAGTGCGGTTTCTTCGATAGAGACTGGCACCCGAAAAAAAGGACGCAATCTTCGTCCTCTGCGTAAGCCAAGCTGGATTCAGAACGTTTTACGACTTAGCCTTCTGGGTCTCGGAATTTCGACCATTGCGGGGACGGCGATCGCCCTTTTGCATCCAGAGCCGCCTTCAGGAACCTTAGCCAGCAGCAAACTTCAGGCTCGAAAGAGCGCATCAGGCTCTGAAGGTGCTAATGGCGCAGCCCCTTTCGATACTGCCGCAACGCTGCCGATTCTTAATCCAGATAAGGAGTTAAAAGACGCCAAAGTTAAAATTCAGGCGATCGCGGTAGCCCAGAAAGACTTGGTCGCGGGGATGTTTTTTTATAACCCTGAAACGGGCGCTTATTTAGATCTTGCTGGAGACAAAGCCTTTCCAGCCGCTAGCACCATTAAGCTTCCCGTTCTGGTTGCGTTTTTCCAGGCTGTTGATGCTGGGCAAGTGCGCCTAGATGAACCGCTGGTGATGCGCAAAGACTTGATTGCTTCTGAGTCAGGCGTTATGCAGTACCAGCCTGTAGGCACAAAATATAGCGCGTTAGAAACGGCTGATCAGATGATCACCATTAGCGACAATACTGCAACCAATATGCTGATTGATCGGCTGGGGGGTGTTGCAGCGCTAAACCAGCGGTTTCAAAGTTGGGGGCTAACCCAAATTAACCTTCGCAATCCATTACCAGATTTACAGGGAACCAATACCGTTACGCCCAAAGATATGTCTACGCTCATGCTGAAGATTGGACAAGGCGACTTGCTGACGCCCCGCAGTCGAGATTTAGCATTAGACATTATGCGGCGAACGGTCACTCAAACTTTGCTGCCCCCCGGACTTGGAGAAGGATCTACGATTGCTCATAAAACGGGAGATATCGGGACGGTCGTAGGTGATTCTGGTTTAATTGGGATGCCTAATGGTCAGCGTTATGTGGCAACCGTATTTGTTAAGCGACCTCATAACGACCCTAGGGCACAAGAGTTAATTCGCCAAATTTCAAAGATTAGCTATCAGGCTTTAAGCAGTGCCAGTCGATCTGCGCCTGCTGCTCCCGCTCCTGTAACTGCATCTACGGCTCAATCTTTGCCTTAAGGATCATAAATTAAATAACCTCCAACTTTGACCCTCACCCCCAGCCCCTCTCCCAAGACGGGAGAGGGGAGTAAGAATCTTGTCCCCCTCATTCCTTTTTTATAGCCAAAGGCTTTACCCTTTTCCCCTGGTGAGAGAAGGATAATTCTAGCTCCCCTCGCCCTTTATGGGAGAGGGGCTGGGGGTGAAGGTTATTCGTATAAGCTGTCTATTGGATAGAGCGTAAGGATTTGAGGCAATATTTGTCATGACGAGCTGAGCTTTTTCAGCTCTTTTTAGTGCAAAGCATTGAAGGCTACTATAAATTGGGAGTATTACACTTAGTCAGTTCCAACGGGTTTCTAAAAGTGACCTAGTCGATAAACGATGGGTCTGTGTCGCTTTACATTTGTTGGACAACAGGAATTTAGATAACTGCAATGCGCTTTATTGATCAGGCCGAAGTTTATGTTAAAGGCGGGAAAGGGGGCGATGGCATGGTTGCCTTCCGCCGAGAAAAGTATGTCCCCACAGGAGGACCTGCGGGTGGCAATGGAGGGAAAGGAGGCGCGGTGATTTTGCGGGCGGTGCATAACCTCCAGACGCTTTTAGATTTTAGATATGTGCATATTTTTGCGGCGGAAGACGGAACGCGGGGCGGCCCTAAAAACCTGACGGGAGCTTCTGGGGACGATTTGATTGTGGATGTGCCGTGCGGAACGGTGATCTATGACATGGATACGGACGAATGCATTGGGGATTTAACTGAGCCGAATCAAACACTGGTGATTGCTCAAGGGGGCAAAGGTGGGCTGGGCAATAAGCATTTTTTATCAAATCGCAACCGCGCGCCAGAACATGCACTGCCAGGGCTACCTGGAGAAGAGCATAGCCTTCGATTAGAGCTAAAGCTGCTGGCGGAAGTGGGCATTATTGGGCTACCTAATGCGGGTAAGTCAACGCTGATTTCGGTGCTGTCGGCGGCACGACCTAAAATTGCAGACTATCCGTTTACAACGCTGGTGCCTAATTTGGGGGTTGTGCCTCACCCGAGTGGTGATGGTGTGGTGTTTGCGGATATCCCTGGGTTGATTGAGGGTGCCCATGCAGGGACGGGCCTAGGGCATGAGTTTTTGCGCCATATCGAGCGAACCCACGTCTTGGTGCATCTCATTGATGCGACGGCTCCAGACCCGTTACAAAACTATCAGGTGATTCAGCAGGAGCTGCTGGCTTACGGTCACGGGCTAGCGGAGCGCCCTCAGGTGGTGGCGCTGAATAAATCGGATGCGATCGCCCCAGAAACGCTAGAGCAAATCCGTTTAGATCTTCAGCCCTATTGTGATTCTCATCTGTTTACAATTTCTGCCGTTGCGCAACAGGGACTTGAAGCCCTTTTGCAGCCGATCTGGATGGCTTTAGACCTTGCCAGAAAACGGTCTGCTGAGGCTAACAGCGCCGTTTCTGCGCCGCAACCGCTGCTGTCGTTGTCATTACCCGTAGAGTAATTTCAGTACTAACCCGCAGGACAATGAAGGGTTTTTAGCGTAAGCGGGTATTCTAAGCATAATGAAGCACTGCAATCTGCGGAACCTCTAATAATGCAAGACCCCCACGCCACCGAACCCAACACCCTGCTGTTGATCGATGACGACCCAAACCTTGTCCTGCTCGTCAAAGATTATTTGGAGATGAGAGGATATATCGTTGTCACGGCTAAAAATGGTCGAGATGCCTTGAAAACCCTTGAGAAAGAGATTCCTAACCTGATCATCTGCGATGTGATGATGCCGGAGATGGATGGGTATGCGTTTGTCAAAAAGGTGCGGGAGAACCCTCAAACCAACTGGCTTCCTATTTTGTTTCTATCGGCAAAGGGGCAAATCCAAGATCGGGTGGCGGGGTTGAGCAAGGGTGCCGATGTTTATATGGTGAAGCCTTTTGAGCCGGATGAACTGGTGGCTCAAATTGAGGCATCTCTGAACCAGTCTTTACGGATGCGTCAATCTCAAGGGTCTGATGTGGGTACGGCTGTTTCGGTTCAGGTACCCTTTGATGTTGAGCTAACGCCAACGGAGCAGCGGGTGATTCAGATGGTTGCGAAGGGTATGTCAAATCGAGAAATTGCGGAAAGCCTCAGCGTGAGTCAGCGCACG
>JBGSVR010000556.1:0-2485 GCA_041752855.1 Thermosynechococcaceae cyanobacterium | reverse complement strand
ACGTCGTAGCGTGCCATAAAACTCCTGACCAAAATATTTATGATAACGGGAGAGCTGGATTCCCGTAAATTATGCTAAATCTGGCTCCCCTCACCCGTTCTGGGAGAGGGGCTGGGCGTTGCCCTGAGCTTGTCGAAGGGGGAGAGGGTCTATTTGTGCCAGATATCTATTGCTTCAGTCAGCGTAGGCATCAATCGGCAAACAGCTACAGACCAAATTGCGATCGCCATAGACATTATCAACGCGCCCTACCGCAGGCCAAAACTTGCTCTCCCGCGTCCAAGATGCCGGAAACGCGGCCTTCTGACGCGAATAGGCATGAGTCCATTCATCTGCTGTTACCACTGCCACCGTGTGAGGGGCATGTTTGAGGGGGTTGTCTTGGGCATCCACTTGACCTGCCTCAATCTCCGCGATTTCGGCGCGGATGGCAATCATCGCCTCACAAAAGCGATCTAGCTCAGCCTTTGATTCGCTTTCCGTTGGCTCAATCATGATGGTACCAGGGACAGGCCAAGACACCGTGGGCGCATGGAAGCCATAGTCAATCAATCGTTTAGCAATATCTTCGACCTCAATACCTGCCGACTTTTTGAGATGGCGCAGATCTAAAATGCACTCGTGGGCGACTAACCCTGAAGTGCCCTTGAATAAAACCGGATAGTAAGGGTCGAGGCGCAGCGCCATGTAGTTGGCATTCAGGATTGCAACCTTGGTGGCATCCGTCAGCCCTTCGCCACCCATCATGGCAATGTACATCCAAGAAATGGGCAGAATACTGGCGCTGCCCCAAGGCGCTGCGGAAACAGGACCAAGGCTTTGCGCGCCTCCTACCGCTGTGAGGGGATGGTTGGGCAAAAACGGAATCAGATGTGCCTTGACGCCAATGGGACCCATCCCTGGCCCGCCCCCACCGTGGGGAATACAGAAGGTTTTGTGTAGATTCAGGTGGCAAACATCCGCCCCAAAGTCTGCGGGACGGCATAGCCCCACCTGGGCGTTCATATTGGCACCATCCATATAGACCTGACCGCCATTGGTATGGATAATGTCGCAAATGTCGCGGATGCCTTCTTCAAACACCCCGTGGGTAGAAGGGTACGTCACCATCAAGGCGGCAAGATTTTCTTTGTGAGCCTCTGCTTTAGATTGCAGGTCAGCCATATCAATGTTGCCATCTTCATCGCAGCCCACCACGACGACCTTCATGCCTGCCATGACGGCGCTAGCGGGGTTAGTGCCGTGGGCAGAGTCGGGAATGAGGCAAATGGTACGGTGGCGATCGCCCCGACTTTCGTGGTAACTGCGAATCACCAATAGCCCTGCATATTCGCCTTGAGAACCTGCATTAGGCTGAAGGGAAATGCCGTCAAACCCCGTAATTTCCCCCAGCATTTGCTCAAGCTGCTGAAACAAAACCTGATAGCCCTGAGTTTGGGAGATTGGCGCGAAGGGATGAATTTGACCAAACTCAGGCCACGTCACCGGAATCATCTCTGCGGTGGCGTTTAGCTTCATGGTGCAAGACCCCAGCGGAATCATGGAGTGCGTCAGCGATAAATCCTTCGATTGCAGACGCTGGATATAGCGCAGCAGCTCGGTTTCAGAATGATATTGATTAAAGACTGGATGGGTGAGATAGGCACTCGACCGCGCAAAAGGGGCTTCGTACCCTGACGGCAGCGCTTCTATCAGACTTTCTATCGTGAAGTCTAATGCGGTACTTCCAGAAAATACCGTCAGAATATCCCACACGTCTTGTACAGAGACCGTTTCATCGAGGGAGATGCCCACGGTCTGCTCATCTACAGGGCGGAAGTTGATGCAATGAGACTGCGATCGCCCTTCTAACTCACTCAACGTTACTGCGCCCAAATCGACCTGAATCGTGTCAAAAAATCGCTCGGTTTTAACCGCAAAACCCAGACGACCTAGACCGATTACCAACAGCGACGTAAGCTGATGTGTCCGCGCTGCAATTTGCTTGAGTCCAGTGGGGCCATGATAGACCGCGTACATACTCGCCATCACTGCGAGTAGCACCTGAGCCGTGCAGATATTGCTCGTCGCCTTATCCCGCCTGATATGCTGTTCGCGGGTTTGGAGAGCGAGGCGCAAGGCAGTATTGCCCTGCACATCATGGGATACGCCCACAATCCGCCCTGGAATTTGACGCTTAAAGGCATCTTTTGTGGCGAAATACGCAGCGTGAGGACCACCGTAACCAAACGGCACCCCGAATCGCTGAGTGCTGCCAACCGCAATATCTGCGCCAAATTCGCCAGGAGGGGTTAGTAACGTAAGGCTCAAAAGATCTGCGGCAACTATAACCAGTGCGCCACTAGCATGGGCTTTTTCGACAAATGCGCGATAGTCATACACGGTACCGTCACTAGCGGGGTACTGGAGCAGTGCGCCGAAAGTAGGGGCGGCAAAATCGTAAGTCTGGTGATCACCGACCACCACGTCAATCTCTAGGGGCACC
>JBGSVR010000555.1:0-1795 GCA_041752855.1 Thermosynechococcaceae cyanobacterium | reverse complement strand
GCAAACTCAACGCCAACCGACCTTAACGCCGCAACGCGAGCTTCCTCCATCCAGGCGAGATAGGTGCCGTGCCAAACCACCCCTGCATAGTCTGTGTGGTGCGGCTGCACAATTACGGGATATTCAAACCAAGCATCCGCCTGTAAAGGCAATAAATCCATGCTGCTATTCCGGAACGGACACTGATTCTACCTCTACCGTATGGGCAGCAGCAGCGTTTGTCGCAGCCGAAGGGGGCGGCACATCAGCATTGGGCTGACGCGCCTTCATTTTGTCAATCACAATTTGAGACACCTCAGCCACCAACAGCGTCACCAGCGCAATATCGTCAATTTCTCCAATGATAGGCAGAAAATCTGGGGAGATATCAATGGGATTAACCAGATAAGCCAAAGTGCCCAATACAATCCACCAGCGATACTTAGGATTGCGCAGCGTATTGCGATACCAGTTATACAAAGTCTGCATCGGAAGCCTCATGGAGTTTATTTTTAGAGAGTGTTTATATCGTTTCAAACGTAGGCGATTTTGTAAGGTGTGGGTACCCCTACAGGGGTGATCTCGACCCAAAGTATATTAAGCTGGGCAAGATATCGTAGCGTTGAAGATCAGAAAGCTTTTCTTTCTCCGCTAGGGTTAGCTTAAAACGTTGTTCATTGAATCTAGGGAAATGCCGTGAACTTCGGTGACATTATCCAAAAGGGTGGCCCAGCCATTTGGCCTCTTTTATTTCTGTCTATTCTGTCGATTGGCACCATTATCGAGCGTCTCTGGTTTTGGAGCATCATCCTTAGGGGCGAACGCAAAACGGCTGACCAAATTTTGGAAGCCGCTCGGCGTGACTGGGATGAAGCAACCCATTTAGCCCGTCAAGTCACGGCTCAGCCGATGGGTCGATTTTTATACACCCCCCTACGCCTTGCCAATAAAGAACCCGAAATTTTTCGCCTTGCCCTAGAGGCATCCGCCGATGAAGAGCTGAACTCAATGCGCCGTGGACATAAGGTGCTAGAGGCCGTGATTGCGATCGCCCCGCTGTTGGGCCTACTTGGCACCGTTTTGGGTCTAATCCAATCACTGACTGGCCTGAATGGGGGCGGTACATCCTCTCTGGCAAACGTCCCCAATGGGATCGCCGCAGCGCTGATTAGTACGGCTGTGGGTCTAATTGTGGCGATTGTGTCCCTGGCCTTTTATCGACTGTTTCAAGGGCTGTTGTTTCACCAGTCCCTGATTTTTCGGCGAACTGGCAATGAGTTGGAGCTAACCTATCGACAGTTTTGGCTACAGTCTCAGACTATGGCAAGCACTGCCCAGTCCAGCAGCGGCTTTGAAGGCACTAAAAAACTGACGGGTTATTAAAATCTGTGCGCCATCGTCTCATTAATTTAAGCATTGTGTTTTCTGAGCTAGAGCCGATATGAAAGTCAATATAGAGCCTGATGATTTAGACGTTCGCATTGAAATTATTCCGCTCATTGACATTATTTTCTGCATTTTGGTCTTTTTTCTGCTGGGTGCTGTCAGCACAGCAAAAACAGAGGGCTTAAATGTAGACTTACCCCAGGCTAGCTCTGCCCAAACTCAGTTTGGTGACACGCTCATTGTTGAAATAGACGTTTTGGGGCAAATTATTATCCAAAACACCGTTGTCTCTAAAGATCAGCTTTCGCAGCTTTTAGCGGCCTACGTGGCGCAGAAGCCTCAGGGCGTTGTCGTATTTCAAGCTGACAAACGGCTGAATTATGAGACGGTGATTGGTTTATTTGACCTACTGCGCAAGGTTGGCGGTACA
>JBGSVR010000554.1:0-11710 GCA_041752855.1 Thermosynechococcaceae cyanobacterium | reverse complement strand
GTCCAAATCTCCCCAGTAGAAAATAGGGCAATGTTTTAGCCATTTAACAGACTTTAGCGACTGGATTGCATAACCACTCCCAAATAGCGCAAAGCTATTTTCTAATGCAGGAATGGTCAAAAAATTCATTAGATTTTCAGTGACAAAAAAATGATGTGCTTCTAAGCTCAATTGGCTAAATTCAGAAAGAGGAGTGCTGATATCAGAAAGTGGAAACCCATATCGGGCTTTTAGTCGGTGATCCAAAATTCTAAATCGAACAAGAGGCTCTCGATACTTAAGAGAAAAGCGCTTTTCAAATATATGTTCTTTTTCATCTACTATTGACTGAAGCTTTTCGGTAGGTAAGATGGCTTCTAAAAGACTGCGAATAATTCCTTTATTTTGTTCAATAAACTTGGTATGTACTTGAATGGGTAATTCTCGAATGTACTGATTAGGCTGGGGATGATCTAGAAAATACTGACAGACCTTGATCAGGTCATTCCAGCGATCGCCAAACTCAATCACCTTAAGGGGGTTGTTGCACAGCCAAATATAAAGGGCTGGCACTTCTGCAAGAATAAGGCTTAAGTCTGCCTTAAATTTTAGAAACTCTTTCTCTTTTTTGATGAGTTTTAGGTAATCTTTTTCTGTCTCAATGTGAATATATTTCGGCAAAGATTGTTGACCATATTTTTGAGTTCTACGAACCTCAAGCTCAATGGTGTAGCCATACCCTAAAGACTGTTTAGACAAAGTCATTAACTGAGTGACAGCATCGCGTAACGCAATATATTCTTTAGGAATAGAGCCGACCGAAAATTCAATGGGAGAAAAAGTATCTCCTTTTATCACAGCACTTAAAAATGCAGGATAACGTTGTGCTAATTTTTGTTGAATCTGAGTAGGATTAATCACTCTACTTACTTAGCGTGACCTGACGATTTTGCCGATAATTTTCAATTGAAATAGAGGCGATGCTAGAAGAGTTTCCTTCAAGATTATTATGAACAAAGTGGAGGCTAGAAATATAGGATTCAATGACGTTAATTTTATCCTTTGGTGTCACCACTAATAGCTGAAGATCAAGGTTTCTAAAGAGTTCCATTGCATAGCGAGCATTACTATCATCTGATTTACTGAATGCCTCATCAATCACCGCAAAATGGAAGGATTTACTTTTAATATTGTCCGAATTGAGGCCGAACTGATAGGCGATCGCCGAGGCTAAAATCGTGTAGGCCAATTTCACTTTCTGACCGCCCGATTTGCCAGAGGAATCGGTATGATGCTCTTTTTCAGCATTATCCGAACGGTAGCGTTCACTCACCGAAAAATCTAACCAGTTACGCACATCCGTGACTAAAGCAGTCCATCGGTCTTCCGCCTTAAAGCGCTCAATTAAACGAGCCTGAATATTTTGAAATCGAACTTCATTATCTTCAGCACTTTGATAGGCAACATCTCCTAAGCAAACGATTAGATCTTGCTTAAAATCTTGAATTTCACGGTTTTTGCTTGGGTCGCAGCAGAGGCTGATATAGGTAGAATCTGTATAGTTAATGTTTTGCAAAGAGGTATTAAGATCCTCAATACTTTGTTTTATTTCTTCTTCCTGTTTGTCTAGAGAACTTTTAAACATAGAGATGGCAATGACCACTTTCTCATTCATGAGCTGCTTAAAGCGCTGTTCATGACGAGGGAGATCGTCTTCTTCAATTTGAGTTTTTAGCTTTAGGTATTCATCCAAAAAGTCTAGCGTTGTCCCCAGATCGACCGTCACCTCAGAAAATGCGTTCTTAAAGTTGAGCATTCGCATCGTCAGCGAACTGCGAGACTCGTCCTGCTGTTTCTCTCGTTGACGTAGCTCTTGCTGAAGGTATTCACGCAGATTTGCCTCATCTTTTGTGATTGTTTCCAGAGTCATTTTGTACTGTTTGAGCTTTGTCGCTCGCCGTGTCTCAAATGTCTCAATCTCGGCAGGTGCTACAGATTTTAGCCGAGTCTCACACTGGCTCAGTTCATTCTGGGCGCGATGTTGTCGATCCTCAAACGTCTGAATTTCTCGGATGAATGCTTCTCGACGTTTCTCTGCTTCAATAATGTCCTGTCGCGCAGTCTGAAGCTGCAATTCTAGCTGCTTGAGATGATTGGAACTGGCTTCTAGGGACTGTTTTTGCGCTTGCAGCTTTAGGCGATCAAGTTCTGTTGCTCGCCAATCAATCTCGACAAAATCGGTAAATTTCATGAAATCTTGCAGCCAAGATGTTTGCTGAACCCACTGATTCCGCTGCTGCTCTAGAATCTGTACCTGTTTATCGATCTGGGCTAACTGTTGATTAACTTGCTTGAGATCTTTTTCTATAGCTTTAATTTTGCTGAGATTATTCCAGCCTAAAATGTACTGGCTGCGATCGCTAATTTGAAAACGATCGTCTTTTTCGTGGCGCTCTCCACCATGCTTGATTAGCCCTTTTGCCGTAATGGCGCGTGTTTCATGCTGAAACTGTTCAATATCGCAGCAAACGTAGCTAAACTGACGCACCAACTGCTCGCGTAACCACTGAGAAACTGCATCATTTTCCTGCTTAATTTCTAGCTTGTGGGGTACCTGCTGCGGGTCAAGGGCGCGCTGCGTCGGGTTTGGGGCGGTGGTCATCACGCGATAGTAGACAAAACGACCTTTGAGATGGGTTCGATGGACATAGGTATTCACGATTTGGTAATGCGCTTCGGGAATCAAAACACATAAACCAAAGCCTCGGAGCAGCCGCTCAATGGCACCTTCCCATTCCTTGGCTTCTGGGCGCACCTGTAGAAGTTCGCCCACAAACGGAAGTTCTGTCTCATCTAGACCAATATCATGAGCAAGACGGTTACGAATATCAAGATTCTTTTTAGGAATCTGGCTCTTGCGACTGCGGAGGGAGTTTAATTCATCATTCAGCCTGGTCTGCTGCTTGTCTAGCTCACTCCGCATCATAATTTGCAGATCTCGCTGCGCTTCTAGAGACTGAAGCGCCGTTTCAATATCCTGCTTTAGGGCATCACCTTGGCTTCTGACAGAATAGAACGTTGTGCTATCTGCCTCGTGAGGGAAGTTAAGGGATTGGGCAAGATTACTGTAAGCTTCTGCCCGCTGCTTTTTACTTTGAACTTCTTTTTGGCGCTGCTCCAAATCTCGCGTCAGTTCCTGGAGTCGCTGCCCAACGCTATCTTGACTGATGGCGATCGCCAACTGCTGTTCTTGCTGCCGTAAATCGACAAGAAGACGGTCACATTCTGTCCGCTGGTGCTGTACCTGAAGGAGCTGTTGCGCGATAAATTGCAGTTCCTGGGTGAGTAAATGGAGCTTTTTGCTGGCGAAAAACGCAGGCACAACCGTTTGAAATTGCTGGAGTGCCGCCACCTCATTTTTAAGCTTTCCGTACCGTTTTGCTTCTTCTGTGAGCGGTAGAAGTGCCTCTAGCTGCTTCCGTGCCTTTTGAATCGCGGCATGAGAAACGGTCAGGTTTTCGTAGCTCTCTCTTAGCTCAGAAATCTTGGTCTGAACATCGGTTTTTTCCAGCATGTGATTGCGAACAAAGTCATTCAGTCCACCAATCTCTTTAATGCTGACGGTTTGATTAAATAAATCCAGTGCTTTTTCAGATTGCAGTCCTAGACGTTTGCGAAACTGCTGGCTATATTTCACAAACTCTTCAAAAGTCTCTGCGCCAGTGGCTTTTAGCTGCTTTTTGAGTTCGGAGATGCGCGAAGAATGGCTAAAATGCTGAGCAATAGTAAGTTCAGCATTGGCAATCACAAAAAACTTGCGCACCGAACCCTCTTCCATCCAAAGTACCTGTGCTAGCGTGACGTCCTGCTGGGTAACGCGATCGCTAAAGTAGGCCAGCAAGACAGAAAGCGTCCCTTTCTCTCGCAGCAGTTTAGGTCTTGAGCCGTAAGTTTCTTCCGCGCGGGTGCGTCCGTAGGCACCCTGCACATAGCTCTTCTCATCTCGCTCTCGTTTGCCCGTTGAGCTAGAAGCCTGGTTATAGTTTCGACGTTTATTTGGCACAATTAAGGTCAGCAGCCCATCCACCAATGTCGATTTTCCTGAACCATTTGCCCCCGTCAATAAGGCAATATCCCCGTTCAAATGCAGCACCCAGGGGCGTTGGTCAAAGGTGCCCCAGTTGAGCGCCTCAAATCGCTGAAGGCGAAAACCTGCGGGCGCATCAGACTCATCTATCAAATTAAAGGGTAAGGGTGTTTGCATAAGCCTCTAGCTTTTGCTTCAGGAGCGTAAGGATATCAGCATCAATTTTGGCCTTGAGGATAGAGCGGACTTCATAGTTTTCATCCTCTCCCGACAGCCGTTTTAAAAACCCTAGTTCAGTAGACTGCTTGACCAGCCCATCCACATCACGCCGAAATTTTTCTTCATTATTGCTTTCTGGTAAATAAGGCTGGAGCAAATCTCTGATTTTTTCAATCCCCAGTATCAGTCGCCCTGTCGCATCGCTGGCATCAAACTGTCGCAGTTGCTCCCGTAGCAGAACGCATAAAACAGTGGCTCTAAAACTCAACTGGCGGCGAACGGTCAGCCGAGGCAGCGTCTCAGCCTTATCTTCAGGATCGGGTTCAGGCTGTTCTAGGTAAGCAAACCCTTCCATGTCGTAATTTTGGACATTTAGCCCAATTTTGCCAAAATACTCCTGCACTGAGGTGAGATAGGTTTGTAATCGCTCCCAGTGAGGGTCATCACTGTAGATAGCGCCCTGAAGAAGCTTGAGAATGACGGGAGCATAGGGGAGTGGCGGTTGCGGAAGTGCCTGCATTGTTTTGCTTTGCGCAATCAGCGATGAAAAATGACCTGTGGCAAAGTTAGCTGGAGCTGTTGGGCTGGCTCTAGGCTTGTCACCATAATGGAATCAATTGTACTGGTATTCACGGAATGACGCTCAGATTGGGTGGCGATCGCCACATAGGCCACAATCTCTGGCAACCCTTGAGTGACAGGATAAAGCTGAATCAGATCCGTTAAGGCGATGGCTGAAGTCTGTTCTAATGAGCGGGCAATTCGCTGGGCTAACACCTCCTCATCCACATAAAACTGCTCATAGAGTTCCGCCAGTTCCGCCTCTAGTGTCACCTCTGGCAAGTCACTAAAATCTAGAGAAAAGGTCGGTGGTTCTGATTCTGTTAGGGAATGGAGCGGACGCGTCATGACCAAACTGACGGCAGGGTCGCCTTCTAGAAGCCAAAAATCTGGCATTTTTGGCGCGTCACCCGCTGCTCCTATTTGTAGGGCAAGGCGCTGTACGTCTGTAATGAGTTCAGCAACGCGTCTATTTTCCATGCGATTTCGCTCATCCAACATCTGACGCAGCTTTTCTGCCAGATGGTGGTTAGACTGCACAATGTATTGCCCCGCATCAATGAGGCTACGCTCAATACGACGCAGTAGCCCATATTCTTGGGTTAATGGCCGCAGTTCTGGCAAGGTATATACGTTTTGAATTAGAGACTTTAACTCCTCTCGCTTGCGGGTAGACATCAGAAAATTCCAGAAGGCGTAAAAACTACGTCCCTGGTCAGACTCCTTGAGTTCTTGATCTGCGTCTAGCACACGACTCACGACTGCGCCGCGACGAGCATCTTGCTGAAGTTGTGCGTCCTGAACGGTTCGCGTCAATCCCCGAAAGTTTTGCTCAACATCCTTAAAATCGGCAATCAATTGACGGGTGACTTGGTTGGCTAACAAAAAACGCTCTTGAAGTTGGGTCTGATTGTAGCGCTCAACCCTTCCACTCTCACGAATCTGATCAATTTCCTGCTGAATGCGATCGCGATCTTGCTCTAGCTGCAAAATTCGCGTTTCTATGTCCGTTGTGCTGCGATCGCGGATTTCCTTGAGCAGTGAGAAAATTTGTAAAAAGCGAGATTCAGTCCCGACAAACTCTTCTCGCTGCTGTAAGTCTTCTAACCACCCAATGGCCTTCTCTGCGGCTGGCGTTAGCGTAAAAATGGGATCGTCGCCGCCATCAAAACTTTTTCTGAGGAGCCGATCCTCGCACCACTCATTGAGATATTCCTTGGGTAAGCGAGGATAGCTGTCTGGGTAAGCATCCTGCAAATGCTCCAGATAGTCACTCAACTTTGTTTCCAAATCGAGTTGAGCAATCGAAACGTGCTGCGTGACCTTAAACTGCTGGTATAGAAAACTCAAGACTAGGGCGGCATTCCGGCTTCGGATTAGCTTTAGAGTAGCGGAGTGTTCTAATTCATGCCGAATTGATTCATATTCCATATCAGTATTTTAGTTTTAGACCGAGGCGATCGCTGCGCACCCAGAGTCCGCCGCTTCCCCTTCTGGCTTTAACCGATGCAGCGTCTGCTGTAGCAAATTCTTAAACACCTCAAGCCGCTGATGTTGACCAAAGACGCGCTGTACAATCTGCCCTAACACGCCGTCATCCAAACGCCATCCAGACTCAGCGGTACGATACACCTCAAACAGTTCAATTAGACTCAGTCCAGCAATGCGCGTAAAGTAGGCTGCACCCACACCCTGAATGCTTCCACCCACAATAAACGTCGCTGCATTGCCCTTCAGTACAGAACTGATGAGCTGGCTCGAGGCTTCAACTAAACCCATCTGAATCATGATTTTTGCTAACACGCCTGCAATCTCAGTGGCACGATCTAAAGAAAGCTGAATTTGATAGTTTTGGGCTAAATCCTGAATCATTTTGCCCGTAATGGCTGCGGTTGCCACCATATCTAGTGACGGCAATGGGTTTGCAAAGGCTGCTCCTGCTGCAATCCATTGGTAGCGCTCAATCAGGGGCACTGCGCGATCGCGCCGAATCTGGTTTAACTCAGTGTGGATTTTTTCCTGTAAAACAAGCGTTTGCTGATGGGCACGCTGCAATACAAGCTGATTGACTTCTTGCGTGGCAACTTGCTGCATCTGGTCTAGCAAAGGCTGAATCTGTGGCGGTGGCGTTTCCCAATGGTCTTCATACGCGCCATCTGCCTGATAGCGTCGGACTTTGATGGGCTGGGGTGCAGTGGAGATCGCCATTACATCTTTCGCCGCCACTATGTTCTGCACCCGCTGCTTAAGCTGCTCTAATAACAGATCAGCCTGAGCGGGTAAATACTGATCTTGCTTATTGAGCAGCAGCAGCACTCGCTTACGCTGCACCTGAAGCTGCTGTAGCGCCAACCACTCACCCTGGGTTAAATCACCCTGAACTACAAATAGAACCACATCTATATGTTTAAGGATTTGCGCACCGTCAGATTCAACGGCTTCTGCTGAAATCGCCTTAGATCCAGCAAGAGTCCACTGCGTTTGGCTCAATTCAGAGAACTGCTGGACTAAAAGCTGACGTAAAGTGGTTTTGCCCACGGCGCGGGTGCCCACAATCTGGAGTTCCAGAGTCTGACGACTCAGGCTTTGCTCAATTTCCAGCAGATTAGCAGTATATTTTTCTCGTGCCGACAGCTCCTGTGGAGATTCAGCCACAAGTTGTTCAAGTTGGGATTGCGTTTGGGCGATCGCCTGTTTGACCTGCGCTAAAGTGAGCGATCTCACCACAGCCGAATCCATCACATCTGAAGTGCGCCAAAACCGACGAACGCCCCATACTCCAGCGCCAGCCAGCCCCGCGCAGCTCATTAGCTCAAGCGGTGAAGGAAGATGAGTTATGCCGTAACCAACAAAGGCTAAACCTGCCCCACTCCAAACCAGGAGTCGCCTTGAGGATGGGAGCGAACCAAACCACTGCGGCATTAGACTTTGGGATCTTGGTAATTGGGCAGACATAGCGGATTAAATCGCATACAACTGAAGACATTGTGCCTGAAAGGGCAGCAACCTGACCAAGGTTGTAATACCCCTTCATGGATAGCCAAAATGCAAAAAACCGCACCTAAATTAACAGGTGCGGTTTTTATTGGTGGCGGGGCATGGATTTGAACCATGGACCTTCGGGTTATGAGCCCGACGAGCTACCAGGCTGCTCTACCCCGCGTCGCGCTTTACTAATATAGCGCACTTATTCTAAAAGTGGGAATCTTTTTTAGAAATTAGCTGCCCAGCATAAATGCAATCAGAAACAACCCATAAATAACGCCCAGTTTGAGGGCATTAAGCGCTTCCCCCCATAAAGACTGCTGAAGCGCCTTTCGGCTATAAAACAGCCAGCTCATCAACTCCGTCAACAGCACCACAATTCCCGCTACTGTCACATCTAGATAAGATTTAGCGCCCGCTGTCGCAGAGATGGCAACCCCTAAAAATACGCCAAACAGCAGCGCAATAGCCAACGTTGCCAACCGTCGCCAAGGGTTTTGGAGCTGGTTTTGGAACTGCTGTCCCAGCGCACCTAAGATTCCGTTTAGCCGAGTGTTTTGCATTATAGGGTCTGTTAGCTGAGGCTTTAAATCCAACGGCCTTTGAAATAAACGGCCCTTGAAACCCCTTATCGTATCTGCGTTAGACTTTTTGTAGCAGAGTGACCCAAGGGTGTGCAACCATTGCCCCCCATCATAGAGCCACGACCTGCTGCCTGCATCCAAACTGCTGATATAGAGATCCAGAATGCGCGTAATTTTAATGACTGGCAAAGGCGGGGTCGGTAAAACCTCCGTTGCGGCTGCCACAGGTTTGCGATGTGCTGAACTCGGTTACAAAACCCTAGTGTTGAGTACAGACCCAGCCCACTCCCTTGCCGATAGCTTTGACCTTCCCCTAGGGCATGAGGCCGTACAAATTAAGCCCAACCTCTGGGGTGCAGAGCTAGACGCGCTCATGGAGCTAGAAAGCAATTGGGGAGCCGTCAAACGCTATATCACGCAGGTTTTACAGGCACGAGGTTTAGATGGCATCCAGGCCGAAGAACTCGCCATTTTGCCTGGGATGGATGAGATTTTTGGCCTTGTGCGCATGAAGCGCCACTATGACGAAGGCCAGTACGACGTCCTGATTATTGATTCTGCCCCAACGGGCACCGCTCTTAGGCTTCTAAGCCTGCCAGAAGTGGGAGGTTGGTACATGCGCCGTTTCTATAAGCCCTTCCAAAAGATGTCCGTGGCGCTGCGCCCTTTAGTGGAGCCGCTATTTAGGCCAATTGCCGGATTTTCGCTGCCCGACAAAGAGGTGATGGATGCACCTTACGAGTTTTATGAGCAGATTGAGGCATTAGAAAAAGTCTTGAGTGATAATACTCAAACCTCAGTACGCCTGGTGATGAACCCCGAAAAAATGGTCATCAAAGAATCGCTGCGCGCCCACGCCTATTTGAGCCTGTACAACGTTTCTACCGATATGGTAGTTGCCAACCGGATCATTCCCGACCATGTCACCGACCCATTTTTTATGGGCTGGAAGGCCAATCAGGCGATCTACCGCAAAGAGATTCACGAGAACTTTCACCCCCTGCCCATTAAAGAAGTGCCGCTGTTCCAAGAAGAAATGTGCGGACTAGCAGCCCTAGAGCGCCTGAAAGACATTCTGTATGAAGGGGAAGATCCGGCTCAGGTTTACTACAAAGAAAACACCCTTCGCGTGGTGCAGCACGACAAAGAATATAGTCTTGAGATCTATTTGCCCGGCATCCCCAAAGACCAAGTGGAGTTAAGCAAATCTGCCGATGAGCTTAATATTAGAATTGGCAACCACCGTCGAAATCTGGTCTTGCCCCAAGCTTTAGCCGCCATGCAGCCCGCAGGCGCAAAAATGGAAGACGACTACCTCAAAATTAGGTTTGCCGCTATGGCCTAGCTTAAAATCAGGGCGCAATTGGGGCACAAATTAAGCTGCATTTGCGTCCTGTTGAGTAAGTGAATTTTTCGCTCCGCTACACCCACGCTGCTCAGATAAATAGGCATTCTTTACAACTGGCACATCAATTGCCAAAACCTGTAGGGAAGGCTGTTACGCTCAACAGCGAGATACACTGTCTCCATAGAACTTCATAAAGTCAAGCTTATGTCTTTCCAAAAGCCTTCCGTCCGCCGTTTAAGTTCCACGTTATGCGTTGCGGGTCTGTTGCTAACAGGCATCCCTGTGATTACGTCTGCCCAGACGAATCCTGGTCTTACCTTTTCGTGGGGCGGAAATGGTCCATCAGGGAAACAGCAGCTCGGCTATGTGCTGGAGTATGGCACCCCTGGGCACATGCAGGATCGCTACCGACTCAAGATGGGGCGTCAAAAGTTGGCAATTGACGGCATTACTATTGCTTTTCCTGCTTACTTCGATGGCGAGTTTAACGAGAAAGCCATTACGCTGCAAGAAGCGCCTAAAAGTAAGTTCCTTGGATTTGGAAGAGTTCCTAAAATTCCGGTTAGTTCGGTAAAGGTTGATAAAGACAATCGCTTTATTGAGATTGTGCCTGAAACTCCTATTCCTGCTGGCAAAGCGTTTGAAATTGTCTTGTCAGACGTGCGAAATCCTCAGTCGGGCGGCATGTACTATTTCAATGCCAGCATTACCTCTCCTGGCGATCTGCCTTTGAAGCGATACATTGGCACCTGGGTTCTGTCTATTTCCAGAAGCTAATAAAACAGCCGCCATGCGCTAAGTTCTTTATCCCATTAGTGATGGCATGACCTGGCTATTAACCAATGATGATGGGGTGGCGGCTCCAGGGCTAGCGGCTCTAACGCGATCGCTCCCTCTCGATCAATCTGCCCTAGTTGCGGCACCTCAGATGCAGCACTCAGGCTGTGGGCATCAGGTTACAACAGATGCCCCTATTCATGTTGAGCAAAGAGCCGATATCTTGCTGGAGCAACTTGCAGATCGACCCGCGATAAATCTCAAAGCTGTCTTTGGAATTGGCGGTACGCCCGTTGACTGTGTGAGAGCTGCGCGCTTTCATTTAGACCCCTCCATTTCTTTGGTTTTGTCTGGGGTCAATGCAGGTGCCAATTTGGGGGCAGACTGCTACATTTCTGGTACGGTTGCGGCGGTACGAGAGGCGACACTTCACGGCATTCCTGGGATTGCTTTTTCGCAGTATCGCAATGGCGATCGCCCCATTAACTGGCATCAAGTCAGCGACTACACTCAACGCGTTTTAGAAACGTTACTGCCGCGTTTCCTCAAGCCAGGGTGCTTTTGGAACGTGAATTTCCCGCATCTTGAGACGAGTGAAGTGGGTTCTGTAGAGCCTGAGATCGTATTTTGCCTGCCGTCTCAGCGTCCGCTTCCGGTTTCCTTCAGGGCTGAAGGCGATCTGCTCCACTATGAGGGCAACTACAGCCAGCGAGATCGCGAACCAGGGAGTGATGTTGATGTATGCTTAGGAGGTTGCATTGCTGTTACCCAGCTCAGTCTGTAAGGGTTAAAGCGCAGTCACTTTAGCGCCCAAGCCAAAAAACGTTCTGTATGGTAAAGCGCTAACTGATTACTTACGCCACTAAACACAGCATCAAAGGCGTGATCTGCCCAGGGAATTTCGAGAAAAGCAACTTGGGTGCCAACCTCCTTAAGTCGCTGCGCAAGCATTCGTCCATACTTTGCCTGGACAATATGATCCCGTCCGCCATACACCAGCAAAGAAGGGGCGAGTGGATGACTTGTAGGCGTGACGTAGGAGATGGGAGAAGCCTTCTCATAGAGTTCAGGTCGCTCATCGGGGGTGCTGCCCATAAAAGCTTTAAGCACTTTACGGGAATCAATCGGGTCAGGGAAGGGTACATCTCTATAGCCAGCGGCTAAGTCAAC
>JBGSVR010000553.1:0-1614 GCA_041752855.1 Thermosynechococcaceae cyanobacterium | reverse complement strand
CTGTGAAGGGCTACGTCCCGTCGTAACCATCTACTCCACCTTCTTGCAGCGTGCCTATGACCAAATTATTCACGATGTCTGCATTCAAAATCTGCCCGTCTTTTTCTGTCTAGATCGAGCCGGAATTGTGGGCGCGGATGGCCCCACCCACCAGGGAATGTATGACATTGCCTATCTGCGCTGCATCCCTAACATGACGCTGATGGCTCCCAAAGATGAAGCCGAACTTCAGAGAATGCTGGTAACGGGCATTAACCATACCGAAGGCCCGATCGCCATGCGCTACCCGCGTGGGAACGGTCACGGTGCGCCCCTCCTCGAAGAAGGATGGGAGCCTTTGCCCATTGGTAAAGCAGAACTGCTCCGCCAAGGCGACGATCTGCTGATTGTGGCCTATGGTTCGATGGTGTACCCAGCGGTTCAGGTGTCTGAAATTTTGAGTGAGCATGGCATTCGAGCTTCTGTGGTGAACGCCCGCTTTGCAAAACCCCTTGACGTTGAGCTAATGGTGCCACTGGCCAAAAAAATTGGTCGCGTCGTTACCCTTGAAGAAGGCTGTATTACGGGCGGATTTGGCTCTGGCTTAATGGAAGCGCTGATGGAGCATGATGTGGTGGTTCCAGTAACGCGGATTGGGGTGCCCGATATTTTGGTAGAACACGCAACGCCGAATGAGTCGATGGCAGATCTAGGGCTAGATAGCCCTCAAATTGCAGAGCGGATTCTCAAGCTTTTGAGTAAAACACCTGCGGCTGTCGGCTAGAGAACTGATCTAATAAACGGGTTTCGGCTCCCTATCGCCAAGGGCGAGGCTACGCCAAAGCGACAAGCTCAGGACAGGCCGCTCAACCCTCAAATCTCGTATTTAAGAGGGTTGAGACTTCCCTTCGACAGGCTCAGGACAATGCGGCTAGCGCTCAGTCGAACACGGAGTCGAAACCCAACCCCAGCCAGTAACCCCGATCCTGCCTATCTATTCAGTCTGATTGATAGAAGGTCGTAATGAATTGCGTAGAATAGGGTTGCAATCTTTTCATCGCAAAACTTATGACAGCGCCAAATCCCTTTGAGCAGGCTGCCCATGCCGCTATAGAAGCCCTGCGCTCAACGGTACAGCAGACTGCAAAAACAGCAGATGATATCCAGCAAAACGCCCACAATTTTGTGGAGAAAAGCACTGAGCAATTGGGACAGGTTGTAACGCCCTTTGCCGAAAATCCTATGCTGAAAAGCGTTACCCAACTGCCCATGCTGCGATGGTTTGCTGCGGCGCTAGGTCAAGTGGATGTAGCAAAGGTGACTCAGGATGTTCAACTGCTGCGGCAGCAACATGCCCAAAAGACGCGGGCAGAGCTGACGCAGCAGCTCATTCAAGAAGCTACCCTTAAAGCGGCAGGGCTAGGACTTGTCACCAATATTTTGCCCCCCGTCGCGGCGGTGTTGTTTGCCGTTGATATTGCGGCACTCTCTTCGCTTCAGGCTGAAATGATTTACCGCATTGCAGCAATTTATGACCTGCCGCTGAGTGATGCCTCCCGACGCGGTGAAGTGCTGGCGATTTATGGGCTGTCTTTTGGGGGCACCAGCCTAATCAAGACGGGGCTATCGGTTACA
>JBGSVR010000552.1:0-6677 GCA_041752855.1 Thermosynechococcaceae cyanobacterium | reverse complement strand
GTGCTTAAAAAGCATGGAAGACGCGCAAAGAGTCTATTTCGCTTAGGGTTTGACTATATTCGACAGATTGTTCTCAATCCTTCTCCTATCAATGAGGATGACTTTCGACTATCCCTTCAATTTTTGTCCTGTACTTAGAGGTTATTCATGTAAGCCTAAATAGACAATAAACGCTTTATTTTATTAATCACCCTTTCTGAAAGGGGTGTTTTGTAGAGCGGAATTTCAAAGGTGTCAAACACCAAGTCTTCAAGGCGAGAGGTTTGAGCCGTTTTAATATGGTCAAACCACTCAAATCCTTCAAAAAAGTAGCTTTGTAGAGTATTGACTAAAACATAGTGTCTTTGGTTAAGGCTCTCATGCAATAGCGCTTGTACCGCTTTAAACTCGGCAAGATGAGTTTTGTTTTTACTCATCCAGTGCAGCGTTGAATTTTTGTACTTAATGAACGTTAAATGCTCTTCAATATTGTACATATAGTCATAGTAAATGGTTGGATATTCTATGTATCCAGCCTTTCCGACACGAGTCATCTCTTCGACAAACTGATCTAGGTTCTCAACGTGTTCTACAACGTGGGAGCAAATAATATAGTCAAATTCTTTATCTTTAAAGGGAAAAATATCTTCTTTGTAATAAATAACGGGTTTTTGAGTCTTTAAGTTTTTCTGATATCCCCTCTGAGATTCTGCCACTACAGCAGACTCAAAGTCGTATTCTAAAAAAACATCAGAGCGTGGATGGGGCGTTCCGCCTGGTCCAATCTCTAATACGCGATCAGATGGCCTGATCGACTTGATTAATTTTGGAAAAAACATCGTCTACAGTCTACAAAGATTGCATTAACGCTGATGGTTTAGCCTGTGCATGGTAATCGCCATGCACAGGCTAAACCAAAAAGACTAGAACAGAATTCAGCCTGATTTTAGCAGAACGGACTCTCTGCGCCTAAAATCAACGGTAATGCAATCGTAAACACAATCGTAAACACACAAATCAGCTCTAGCCTAACGTCCTCCAGACTGCTGGAGATAGGCAGCTACCGCATCTGATGCAATGTCGGCTAAAGTTCGCCCCTGGTCTTGAGCCGCCTGCTTAAGATCTTCAAACACCGAAGGCTTTAGGTTCACGCGGTAGCGCAGACGATGGCGATCGGAATTGCCCTTTGCGATCACCGGAACGTAGGTTTGGGCATAATTTCGGAGTGCTTCAAACCCAACCCGATGGCAAAAATCACCAAAGCTCTCTGGTACACCGTTATCAACTCTGGCTTCCTTAAAAAAGACCAGCAGCGGCTCCAAAAAAGTTTCCAGATCAGCAATGGGCAGCTTCTCTGTATAGACTTCAGCCAGTCGCGTTTGAGCAGGGCTACTGCCGAGCCAAACTTGATAGGTTTCGGGTGTAATGCCCACAAACCCTAGTTCAGCCATGTAGGGTCGGGCGCACCCGTTGGGACACCCCGTCATCCGCACGACAAAGTGGTCTTGCTCTAGCCCAAGACGGTTGAGCAACGCCCGAATCCGATCCAACACCGCAGGAATCGCTCGTTCAGATTCTGTGACGGCTAACCCGCAGGTTGGCAGGGCAGGGCAAGCCATGGCATAGCGCACCATTGGGTCAATCACCTCAACGGGCTTAATGCCGCAAGTCTGCAAAATCTGGTCAATTTCAGCGCGTTGTCCAGGCTGAATGTCATAAAACAAAACGTTTTGATGAGGCGTTAGCAGAATGGGGAGTGCAAACTTCTCTACCAAGGTTTTAAGCGCCGTTTTAAGCCGAAAGCCACCCTCGTCTTTTACTCGCCCATTCTCAACGGAAATGCCTAAGAACAGGTTGCCATCGCCCTGCTCATGCCAGCCCAAAAAGTCCTCATACCGGAATTCTGGCAGTGCCTTGTAGGGCAGGATAGATCTGCCAAAATATTTCTCGACGGTTTGCCGAAATTTTTCTAAGCCCCAGTCATTGACGAGGTACTTCATGCGGGCATGTCGCCGCTGGGTGCGATCGCCGTAGTCCCGCTGGGTTGCCACAATGGCCTTCACCAAATCGTAGACACTGTCTTTGTCCACATAGCCTAAAGGGTCTGCCGCTCTAACAAAAGTTTCTTCTTTATTGTGAGTACGCCCCAAACCGCCGCCTGCCAGAACATTAAAGCCTTCTAGCTCACCCTCAGAATTCGTCATCACAATGAGGCTGACATCCTGGGTATACACATCCACAGAATTGTCGCCTGGCACCGTCACCGCAATCTTAAATTTACGGGGCATATACTGCTCCCCATAAATCGGCTCTTTAGGACTCGATAAATTGCTGTGGTGAATGTTGCGCAAGCGCGCTGCTTTCACCTCTGGATGCTCTTCAGCAGAGATCGCTTTCTCGCCATCCAGCCAAATTTCGTAATATGCGCCAGACTGCGGCGTTAATAGGTCGGCAATGCGGTTGGCATAGTCGAGGGCATACTGGTACTCAGGGCGATTTTTGTAGGGCGCAGGCGGAGCCATCACGTTCCGGTTCAAGTCACCGCAGGCTCCTAAGGTTGAACCCATACTGTGGACAATTTCAGTAATGCTGGCCTTCAAATTGCGTTTGAGGATGCCGTGAAGCTGAAATCCTTGGCGAGTGGTCGCGCGCAGGGTTCCGTTGCCGTAGCTATCCGAAAGCCTGTCTAGCGTTAAGTACAGCTCCGGTGGAATATACCCCCCTGGGCTGCGGGTTCGCAGCATCATCGAGTAGTCTTTCTCTTGACCTTTGACCCGATTGTCTCGATTGTCTTGCTGATAGGAGCCGTGGAACTTCAGAATCTGAATGGCATCTTCACTGAAGTAGTTGGTGTCAAGCTTAAGTTCGCTGAGGACAGGCTCCCGCAGATAATTGCTTTTTTCTTTGAGACCTTCAACCTTAGAGCGCTTGGCGGGGACAGGGATAGCGGGTAGCGTGTTAACCATGAGGACAAGTGTAGGGATGAAGATTGAAGTGACGCTGGATCACAGGACATTAAATCCGGTAGTCCGCTCGGAATAGTGCTGTTGATATTCACTATACCATTTCATAAGGATCCCGAAGTTGGGGCGAAACGAAATGTAAAGCCGTCTCAACAATGCGCTTAAAACCCGTCAATCTTTAACGCTCAGCCATGAGTTGGTGCTACACCCTGAATCTCCGCAGTCTAAGGGAAAGGATACTTATCGCGATCCTGGCAGGTTAAGCTTAGGCAGCGTTCTAGACGCTCTACCCGATGCTGCTTCTGAAACTCAGACGGACTCAAGAACTGAATCTCTGAATCAAAGACAGGCTGATTCAAAAAATCCCAAAAGGGAAAGTCTTTGTTGAAAATGTGTTGAAACATGGCAGTTAATGGAACCCCTAAACTCGATCTAACCATCTCTATGTGTTAGGGTGCCCAAGTCTTTAGAATGATTTTTATCTCAATGGGCTTCTGTCTAAACTTTTTTTAAGTCCCGTCTCAAGGCTGATGCGTCGTCAGACACAAACAGATGAAGGACTGCACGCTGCACCACTATTAAGAGGCTACGCTGAGACTCTACAATAATTTTAATCAGGCCATAACAAAGGAACCCGATAAGGTCAATGTCTTTACTAGACTGGTTTGCAAATCGTCAAAAAACGGCACCAGCTTCCCAAGCTCAGCCAGAGCGAGAAATTGCGGATGGGCTATGGACTAAGTGCGAGTCTTGTGGTGTGTTGACCTATACCAAAGATCTTAAGGCCAATCAAATGGTGTGTGTTGAGTGTGGTCATCACATTCGGATCAACAGCCACACGCGCATTGCTCAGCTCATCGACAGCGGAACATGGTCGCCGATGGATGAGCATCTTGCCTCCTGCGATCCGCTTAAGTTTCGCGATCGCAAACCCTATGGCGATCGCCTCAAAGACTACCAAGACAAAACCGGACTCACAGACGCCGTACAGACGGGCGTTGGTAAACTCAGTGGACTCCCCATCGCCTTGGGCGTTATGGACTTTAGCTTTATGGGCGGCAGCATGGGTTCCGTCGTGGGCGAAAAGCTCGTTCGCCTCATTGAATTCGCTACCCAGCACTCCATCCCTGTCATCATCGTTTGTGCCTCTGGGGGTGCCAGAATGCAAGAAGGCTTGATGAGCCTCATGCAGATGGCAAAAATCTCCGCCGCCCTTGATCGTCACCGTGACCAGCACCTGCTCTACATCCCGCTGTTGACCCATCCCACTATGGGCGGCGTAACCGCTAGCTTTGCCATGCTGGGGGATATTATATTGGCAGAGCCAAAAGCCACCATTGGGTTTGCGGGTCGGCGTGTAGTTGAGCAAACCCTTCGCGAAAAGCTGCCAGAAAATTTCCAAACCTCAGAATATCTGCTCGAACATGGCTTTGTAGATGCGATTGTGCCTCGTACTCAGCTTAAAGCAGCCTTTGCGCGGCTCATTTTGCTACACCAGCCTAGTCTTGTCGCCCTCGCTTAAAGAAACAGTACAACCTAAGCTCAATGGAGATAATGCCTGTCATAGCGTCATCCTAGACTTTTGAGCCTGCATTGCAGTTTACTTTTTAATATCGGTCTTTTTAGGAAACATCCCCCACAATGGCATGATATTAGGGGAAGCAATGACGTTGAAACCGATGGCTGCTAACCACGGTATCCACTTTTAAAAGTGCGTGTGTGCCTCCTTGTTAGATTTACGATCTAACAAACTCTTAAGTCTGTGTTGAGAGCTTGATTCACTGAGGAAATTGAAAGGAGAACTATGTTGAGACGATACTTTGGGCTAGTGGTGGCCGCAGTATTCTTTACATTCCAGCTCTGGACGGGCGTTGCTCAAGCGGCAGAACTCGATGCGCTTACCCGAACAGTGGCTTTGAATGAGAGTGGAGACACCATTACCCTCACTCGTAAACAGTTTGATGATGGTCGTAAGCTGTTTGATGCAGCTTGCGCCAGTTGTCATGTCGGTGGCGTGACCAAAACCAACCCAAGCGTTGGCTTAGAGCCTGAAACCTTAGCCCTTGCTAGCCCTCGACGTGACAACGTTGAAAGCCTAGTGAACTACATGAAAGACCCTACAACCTATGATGGTGAAGAGTCTATTGCCGAAATTCACCCTAGCCTTAAAAGTTCTGACATCTTTCCTAAGATGCGTAACTTGAGCGAAGACCAGCTTGTGGCGATTGGCGGCTACGTTTTGGTACAGCCTAAGATTTTGGGCGACAAGTGGGGCGGCGGTAAAATTTACTACTAAGCCCATTAAGCATATTGATGGCCTTATCCGTTTACCCCTTGGTGAGTTGTAAATACGTTGGTTTTAGATAAAAAATGCTAAAGTCCGTTTGCTTACGCTGGCTAGGGGTAATCGTGCTGCTTTTGCTCAGTGTTGTTACAACACCGAACGTTGCCCAGGCAGCAGAGGTTGACCCCTATGTGCTGCGCTATCTCAAAGCTTCTGAGCCAATTAGTTTACTCCTCAATCAAAACGGTGAATCTCGCTCTTTTACGGCGGACAACCTGTCCGTTGGTAAGCATCTATTTGAAGAGAACTGTAAAAGTTGTCATGTGGGGGGTGCAACGTTGCCCAATCCTTTGGTATCTCTGTCTTTAGAAGATCTTAAGGGTGCAACGCCTCCCCGTAACACCATTGGCGCTTTAGTCGCATTTCAGCGTGAACCACTCACCTATGACGGTCAAGACTTTGGGTTTGGATGTCGAGAGGTGTCTGAGCGCTGGTTAACAACCGGAGAACTAGAGAATCTAGCAGCTTTTGTCTTAAGGGCAGCAGAAGTTGCGCCAGGATGGGGAACTGAAAAGTTTTAAGAACTGTAACTAAAACGTTGTGGAGCTGTACGTCAAAACCTGATGTAGAGCATCCTAAAATAGGAGTATGTTGCTTTCTCAGGCTTATTTTGGGATTTTATCCTTTATTAAAATATCCCGTTGAGAACGTACATTATTAAATCGCTGTCGCATTTTTTTTGGAGGAGAACCCGTTGAAAAAGCTATTGTCTGTCATTCTCTTGGCGGTTTCGTTTTTGACACTAGCCTTAAGTAGTCCTGCCTTTGCAGCGGATGCTGCACTAGGTGCAAAGGTATTTAGCGCGAATTGCGCTGCTTGCCACATGGGCGGTAACAATGTTGTAATGGCGAATAAGACCCTCAAAAAAGAGGCCTTAGAGCAGTTTGCGATGTATTCTTCTGAAGCAATTACAACCCAAGTTACCAATGGCAAAAATGCAATGCCTGCCTTTGGCGGTCGTTTGGGCGCAGATGATATTGCTAATGTAGCCGCTTATGTTTTGGCACAAGCAGATAAAGGCTGGGCTAGCTAAGAAAAATTATTCTTAGAGGTCTAGACCGTTAAGCTAATGCGTCGTGTCACAGCGACGCATTAATTGTTTTAAACAGCTATTCTACCGTCACAGATTTTGCGAGGTTCCTAGGTTGATCGACGTCTAGCCCTCGCAGTGCGGCAATGTGGTAGGCCAAGAGCTGAAGCGGAATGACGGTTAAGACAGGGGACAGAAGCTCATCAATTTCAGGAACAGGTAAAAGGGTATCAAAGGTTTCTTGGGCTTCTTGCTCGTTCATGGGCGTTACCCCAATAAGCTGGGCATCGCGGGCGCGGGCTTCTTGTGCGTTGGACAGCACTTTCTCAAAGACAGTCCCTGGCATGGCGATCGCCACCAC
>JBGSVR010000551.1:0-7686 GCA_041752855.1 Thermosynechococcaceae cyanobacterium | reverse complement strand
CAATCTCACAATGCTGTTACTGGGGTAAGTCTGATATCGCTGATAAGGTCGATTGATATAAACATTTCGACGGTTATAGCGAGAGTAATCCCGATCTCGATCATTAAACCGAGCATCGCGGTCATTATATCGGTCATCACGCCGAAGGTCGCGATCGCCCTTCCACCAAGCAGCACCATTATCACGCCCGTTATATCGGTCGTCATCATGGGGTCTAGCTGAAGCATCTGAGGCTGTAGATAAAACTGAAGTGGCCGCAAGCACAAGCGCAACGGCACCCGTAAAGAGCCTGGTTTTAGTGTTCATGGGGCATTTCCTTCTGGAAGGATGTGTTGATTGGAGCCAGAAGCCAGCGCAGAATGAGTTGGCTTAAAGCAATAGGAATATCCTACGAGTAAAGATGCTGAGGCAAAGACAATTGTTCCTCAACGATTGTCCTCAATCAATCCTTTAGCTTAATTACAGTTTGTATTCGTTTGAGAATCTGCAATACCTGACTCAACCGACTGCGGTGTGGAGGTATCAGCGAAAAGTTATCAGATAAATCGAACTGAGGGTCAGCATCAATTTTTTGGAGGAGCTTAATAAATCGGAACTCATCACCATTGGTCACTAGGCCAAAGGCGGGATGTGCTGGATGAGGGTTACTCATCATATAGGTGAGCGCTTGCGGAATAGCGACAGCTAGGGAAAGTGCCGTATTTTTCGCTTCGATCACCAATACCCAGAACTGATCTTGAAGAATCAGCGTGTCAATTCGACCCTGAAGCTGCTCATCACGATCAGGTAGCAAAATTTCAACCGCTGCTTCAGCTCTAATCGTAAATTTTGGCTCATATAGTCCCGCTAAATCAAGCAGTGGAGACACGATCAGCTTATCGACGGTACCCTCTGCTAAAAAACCACGGTTGCGATGCTCTAAAAAACGCTGCTGAATGTGTTGCAGCGTAACCTGATCTGCATCGGAGAGCGGCGGTAGTGCTTCAAACCATTCTGTAAAGAAGTCCTGGTCTGTGGCATAGGTGAGGTTAAACCGTTCTGCGACCGCAGAAAGACTTGTGAATTCTTTAGAAATTGCTAGGGTTTGAGCCATTGCGCCTCTGTTGTAATCATGACTAATTTTAGGATTTAGCTCCCAGGCTGCCAACTCCCGTCTTCAGACTGCACAAGCTGACCGGACTCAGCCATGTCTTCAATGACGGTTTCACAGCGATCGCACAGCAGCGGATGCTTTTGCGACAGACCTACCGTGGTTGAGTAATTCCAACAGCGATCGCACTTATGACCCTCGGCTTTTTCTACAGTTACTGTAAATTCAGGGATCGAGGCTAAAGGCGTATCTCCAGGCTTGTCAACTACCTCACAGATTTCAACCTGTGACACAAGAAAAAGATACCGTAGCTCATCCACACCTTGAGCGATATCGGTAGAGACAGGATTCAAATCAAGGAGAAGTTGTTTAAGATCGTCACCGTCTACAGTGATGGTGACTTTAGCTTCTAAAGAAGCGCCAATTTCCTTGCTGGTGCGCTTTGCCTCAAGCTGTAGGTTGACAGCCTGACGGATTTCTCGTAATTTATTCCACTTAGAACCGAGTTCGGGCTTTGTCCATTCAGGCGCTAGATTAACCCAACCTGCCTCAAACACAGATTTGTAGGGCGTAGCATAGGGCAAAAATTGCCAGATATCTTCTGCCATGTGGGAAAGAACAGGGGCGATCGCCCGCACTAAATTCTCCAGGGCAATCCACAGCACCGTTTGGCAACTGCGACGACGGGGCGCATCGGGGGCGCTGATGTAGAGCCGATCTTTGGCAATATCGAGATAGAAATTAGAGAGATCTACCACGCAGAAATTTTGTACCGTCTGGAAAACACGGAAAAATTCGTACTTTTGGTAGGCATCCGTGACCTCGGTAAACACCTCGGTGATTCGATGCAGCATGTAGCGATCGAGTTCCGGCAACGCCTCGTAGGGAACCTCATGCTTTACAGGGTCAAAATCTGACAAACTGCCCAGCAGAAATCGCGCCGTGTTGCGGATTTTACGGTACACATCTGACGTTTGCTTCAGGATATTTTTACCCAAGGGCACATCGGAAGAATAGTCTACCGAAGACACCCAAAGCCGCAGCACATCCGCGCCATAGGGAGGGTCTTGCTTTTGGTCTTTGCCGCCCTCAATCACAATGACCGGATCTACCACGTTACCGATGGATTTACTCATCTTGCGACCCTGCTCATCTAGCACAAACCCGTGAGTCAAGACCGTTTTGTAGGGTGCAATGCCCTGAGCGGCAACGCTAGTGAGCAAACTAGACTGGAACCAGCCCCGATGCTGATCCGAGCCTTCTAGATAAATGTCTGCCGGATAGCGCAAATTCTCCCGCTGCTCGACCACCGCTGCCCAAGACGAGCCGGAGTCAAACCACACGTCCATTGTGTCGGTGCCCTTGCGGTAAGTGCGTCCGTTATTGCGGTAGGCTTCCGGCAAAAGTTCTGCAACCGATAGCTCCCACCATGCATCTGAGCCTTTTTCGGCAATGATGGCCTTAGCGTGGGCGATGGTTTCCGCATTCAGGAGCGGTTCGTTGGTTTCCTCGTCATAAAACACGGGGATAGGTACACCCCAGCATCTCTGCCGCGAAATACACCAGTCTGAGCGCTCTGAAACCATTGAGGTGATCCGGTTTTGGCCTTGGGCAGGAATCCAGTTGACCGAGGCGATCGCCTTCAATGCCTCGTCTCTAAACCCTTCCACCGAAGCAAACCACTGCTCTGTCGCCCTAAAAATAGTGGGCTGTTTCGTGCGCCAATCGTAGGGATACTTGTGGCTGTAGGCTTCTTGATGGAGCAGCGAACCCACTTCATTAAGCGCATCAATGATAGCCTGATTGCCCTCGCTCACCTCTACCTTTAGTTTGTCATTGTCGTTTTTGGCCTTATCCACCACCTTCAGTCCGGCAAATGGCCCTGCTTCCTCCGTAAAGAACCCGCGATCATCCACCGGAGACACAATGGGCAACCCGTAGCGTAAGCCAACTTGGTAATCTTCTTGCCCGTGACCTGGGGCGGTATGCACCAGCCCTGTCCCAGATTCTGTCGTAATGTAGTCGCCCCCAATCACCACTTCGCTTTGTCGGTCAAAGAGCGGGTGGCGATAGGTCATGTGTTCTAAGGCTTTACCCATGATAGTCGCCTGAACCACAAGCGCCGTCTCAAACTTGGCCTCAAGGGTTTCGACCAAATCTTTGGCAACGAGCCAATACTTAAACCGTCCTGGTGCGCCATCATCGACGGCATGGACAACGGCGTAGGTGAGATCGGGGTTAACGGCGATCGCCAAGTTCCCTGGCAATGTCCAGGGTGTCGTCGTCCAGATGGCAACCCCCAACTCACCCAAGTAGGGGTCTAGAGGCCCTTGCAGCGCCTTGGGCAAAGACGTCACTTCAAAAGCTGCATAAAGTGAAGGCGAGGTATGACCTTCGGGATACTCTAGCTCCGCCTCGGCTAAAGCCGTTTGAGAACTAGGACTCCAGTGGACGGGCTTAAGACCGCGATAGATATGGCCTTTTAGCACCATTTGCCCAAAGACTCCAATCTGAGCGGCTTCGTACTCTGGCTTTAGGGTGAGATAGGGGTTCTCCCACTCGCCCCAAACGCCGTAGCGCTTAAAGCTTTTGCGCTGGCTGTCCACAGTCTTGAGCGCGAAGTCTCGTGCCTTCCAGCGGAGCTTGATGGGCGTGAGATTAGTGCGTTGCTCAGAACTAAGGTTTTGCAGCACCTTCAGCTCAATCGGCAAACCATGACAGTCCCAACCTGGGACGTAGCGCACCTTTCGCCCTTGCAAAAGCTGAAACTTATTAATAGTGTCTTTGAGAATCTTGTTGAGCGCGTGACCAATGTGGAGATCGCCGTTGGCGTAGGGCGGGCCATCGTGCAAAATAAATAGCTCACCAGGGTTGGTTTGCGCCATCTGTTCATAGACTTGTTCTTGTGCCCAGAACGATTGCAGTTCCGGCTCTCGCTTGACGGCATTTGCCCGCATGTCAAACTGGGTTTGGGGCAAGCGTACTGTATTTTTGTAGCGTCCAGATTCTGTCACAGACTTCACTTCAAAGCGTGGATATGCATTTGACCATTATAGAAGTGAGCGGGGTGCAGAAGACCGCTAACATTAGGGCAAGTTGAGGGAACTATATCTACGCAAACGATGAGTGGCACTTCATTTCCCTACTAAGGGAATCCTTATCAATAGGGGAATTCTAACCTTTTGGGATTTCATGGGCAAAGCGACAACTCGCCAAATTTCATTACGCAAGCGCCTCATTCTTGGGGTGAGCTTAATGCTGGTTTCTTTTTTGGGACTGGCAGGCGGAGCCTATGTTTCTTTTGAACAAGCCGTTGCGAGCTTTGAAAAAAGCGAAAGTAAACGACTCGAAGAGTTATTTCCTATTGACCGTCTCGAAGAATCATTGATGCAAACGTCAAACTTGATCGATGAACAGAATGGCTATGGCGAGGTTGAACGTCGATCTCGCTTCATGCTCCTAAGCCAAGAAATTGACCAGACGTTTACACTATTGCTCAATTCGCCATCCCAAGTGATAGAAAAGCGACGGTTGGTGCTAGAGCTGCAAAAAGAATGGCAGCAGGTCTACCTTAATGCACAAAAACTCTTAATGCCTTCGGTCTCTGGTACAAGCAAACGACAACAGCGACAGCAGCTAGAGCAACATTTAACGAAAGCAAGCCAACAGATTCGTCGCCTTACTGCTTTACTCACCAGTTTTCAAAGCACTGACAATCTCAGGCAGGCTAAAGACCTTAAACAGCGAGTTCGGACGATTAACATTTTGGCCGCTACAGTTGTCATCGTTATGGCAATTCGCTCTATCTTTTTTCTGGCACACTCCATTCTAAAACCGCTGAAGCAGCTCAATCAGGGTGTGGCTCAATTTGGAGACGGCGATTTATCGTTTCGCATTGATTTAAAGTCTGGGGATGAACTTGAGCAGCTTGCCACCACCATTAACTGGATGGCTGAAAACCTAGAGCAAAATCAACGGACGCTGACGGAAATGGCGACGATTGACGGGCTAACGGGGGTCTTTAATCGACGTGAGTTTAACCGCCGTCTGACCATCGAGATAGAGCGATCGCTACGAGAAGGCTATCCGGTGTCGCTTTTGATGGTAGATATTGACCATTTCAAAAAAATAAATGATATCTATGGTCATCAGTCTGGAGATGACGCGCTGCGTCATATTTCTGGGTTAATTAAGCAAGAGGTACGACCAGGAGATTTACCCGCTCGGTATGGGGGCGAAGAATTTGCGGTCATCTTGCCCTACGCCAATAGCACAGAGGCGTTTGCAGTCGCAGAGCGACTGAGAATCTTAATTGAAGATCAAGATATTGCCATTCAGGACAATCTTAATAAGATTAAAGTAACTGCCAGCCTTGGCTGCTCAACTTTTCCAGTGGATGCCCAAACAGAAAACGCTCTAATGGCAGAAGCAGATGCCGCCCTATACCGCGCCAAAGAAAGCGGACGGAATCGAGTGTGTACTGCGGCAAAACAGAGAATGCCGATTACGAATGACGTTGTCTAACGCGCACAATCTTTAATAAAACGGAGAGGAGGGGATTCGAACCTCCGGATACATTGCTGTATCATCTGATTTCAAGTCAGACGCAATCGACCACTCTGCCACCTCTCCAAACAAAAGACGTCCCTCAAAAAGGACGCTCTGTTTTTATATTACCCTACCCCAGAGGTGAATGACTCGCCCTTTACCTGAGTATAGATAGAGTGCGGGGCTTCCTGTCTAGAAACTTTAGCTTCTAGAAAACTTAACAATCGCGCTGAATCCAGTAGGATACACATGGGAGAAATCCTGCGAAGGAGTAGAGCTTGCCTAATCTTGAGGTTAGTTTTGAGTGTTTGCTCCCAGGGGGGTACATGCATTCGATGCACAATCTTGGAACTGGCAAGCTTCTCCTTGGCTCACGCCTGGGCGTTTATGGCAACCCTATGATCCATACTGCTGCTTTGCCAAACGCGAGATCGATTGCCCTAGACCAACGGCTAGCGCAGCTATACCAGTCTCTGCGACCAGGTCAGCATGAGATGGCAGACTGGAAGGGTGGCGCTTTAGCAGTGTCTGCGGTGCCTGGTGCAGGTAAATCTTATGGGATGGCAGCAGCGGCGGCGATCGCCATTGCCCACAACAACCTCAGTTATGCTCAACAGCTTGTACTCGTTACTTTTACGCGGTCGGCGGCTGCTAATCTCAAGCAAAAAGTGCGGTATTTTCTTAAGGAGCTAGATTTACCCCAAACGGGGTTTATGGTTCAGACGCTCCATAGCCTTGCCCTCAATATTGCCTCTCGCTATCCTCAGCAGTCTGGCCTAGATTTAGCCAGCGCCACTCTCATTTCGCCCTACCAAAGTCATCGGCTATTGCGCCAATGTGTAGAGCAGTGGATTCAGGCACAGCCCCATCTTTTTCGCCTGCTATTAGAAATTGGCACCCTCAGCGGCGAAGAAGGAGAACGACTGCGGCGGCAGTCTGCCTTGCGGTCTGATATTCTGCCTGCGCTTGCCCATACGACGATTCATGAGGCAAAAAGCTCTGGGTTAACGCCAGAAGATCTTGCTGCCTTTTCTGACCAGATTACGGATGAACTGCCGATATTGGCGATCGCCAGTGGTCTATACCAGCAGTACAACGCGCTCCTGCGGCTATCGGGCTGGATTGACTATGACGACATGATTTTAGGAGCGCTGCGAGTGCTAGAAGATCCGCAAATTTTGGCAGTTTTCCAGCAGGCAATTTTTGCCGTTTTTGAAGACGAAGCCCAAGACTCTACGCCCCTGCAATCAAAGCTGTTAGAGGCGTTAGCCGCTGAACCGCAAAACCCTTCCCAGCTCAACCTTATCCGCGTCGGCGACCCCAATCAAGCCATTAACTCAACATTTACGCCTGCTGACCCCATCTATTTTCGGCAGTTTTGCCAAGAACAGGCGCAGGCAAATCGTCTTGCCCAGATGACGCAATCGCCTCGGAGCTGTCAGCCCATTATGGACGCGGCAAACTATATGCTGACCTGGGCGAATCAATCAACCCTAGTAAGTGCAGCCCAGCGCCCTTTTCAGGTGCAAACCATTCTGCCTGTCCCCCCAGAAGAATCCGTTTCTAACCCACCGCCTTTAGGGCACGGCGTAGAGCTACATTTCCCTTCCGATATTTATCGCACGGCTGAACAAATTGGACAGCGCGTGGTCGAGGTTTTGAGCCAAAACCCTGACTTTCGGGTTGCGGTACTGGTGCGCGAAAATAAGCAGGCTCGTTTTTTAGCAGCGGTGTTGAGCGATCCTAAGCGCTATGGGCTATCGGTCAATCTTGCAGATCAAAACATCCCCATCTATGACGTGGGCGCAAATGACCGCCGCTCTAATGTGCCCAACGAGATGCTGGCAATGCTTCAGTTTTTGGCACGACCCCACTCAACCGAATATTTCAAGGTGGCGCTCACTACCCTGGCAAAACGGCAGATTGTGCCCACCTACGACTTTAATCAAATTGCCAACGAACCTGAACAGTTTTTATATCCAGGGCCGCTTGCACCTGCCCAGTCCGACGAAAAGCTCTTAGATATTCGTGAAGTCTGCGTGAAACTT
>JBGSVR010000550.1:0-12467 GCA_041752855.1 Thermosynechococcaceae cyanobacterium | reverse complement strand
GTTGCCCCTCATTGAAGACATTCGGGTCTCACGGGTAAAAGGCAAGACCTTGTTTGAGATGGCGGAATCCGACCCTTCGCTCAACTACGTTTGCGATTACTACCTCAACATTGCCGACCAAATTTTGGCGCGGCCTGAAGGTGTGGTGCCCAACGATACGCCTGATCGGGATTTGTTTGCGCTGCTGTCAGATTTCTACCTCAATCCAGTACCTGCCAAGCAAACCCAAACCGCAGACGAAGAACTTGATTTGATGATGGTTTAAGTGGCTAAACAGAATTATCTCTAAAACGGGTTTCGGCTCCGCTCAACCCTCAAATCTCGTATTGGCGCGGGTTGAGCGAAGTCGAAACCCAAACCACTCTAGTAATTTTGTTTGCATCCATCTACTTAGTTCCAAAAAAGTGCCGATTTAGAGAGAACAAAGGAACTCAACATTATGACGCTTGCTGAAGCGCAGCCCCAAGGGCTGCAATTTGAATGCGAAACGGGCAACTATCATACCTTTTGCCCCATTAGCTGTGTGGCTTGGCTGTACCAAAAAATTGAAGACAGCTTTTTCTTGGTGATTGGCACCAAAACCTGTGGCTATTTTTTGCAAAACGCCATGGGCGTGATGATCTTTGCCGAGCCGCGCTACGCCATGGCGGAACTTGAAGAAGGGGATATCTCCGCCAAACTCAACGACTACGAAGAACTCAAGCGGCTATGTCTCCAGATCAAAAAGGACCGCAACCCTAGCGTGATTGTTTGGATCGGCACCTGCACAACTGAGATCATCAAAACCGACCTCGAAGGTCTGGCACCTCGTCTTGAGGCCGAAATTGGCATCCCCATCGTGGTGGCGCGCGCCAATGGTCTAGACTACGCCTTCACCCAGGGTGAAGATACTGTACTTGCCGCAATGGCGCATCGCTGCCCTGAAAAGGCACCCTTATTAGAAGCAGAGAAGAAGGAACGGAATGCGATCGCCTCTCTCATGAACTTCGGCAAAAAGAAAGAAGACGTTGCCGCCGACGAATCTGAATATAAAAAACACACTCCGCTGGTGCTGTTTGGCTCCCTGCCCGATCCAGTGGTGACGCAGCTCACCCTAGAGCTTAAAAAGCAGGGGATCAAGGTCAGTGGCTGGCTTCCTGCCAAGCGATTTACAGAACTGCCCGTTGTGGAAGAAGGGTATTACGTCAGTGGGATCAATCCCTTCCTCAGTCGCACCGCATCTACGCTAATGCGTCGCCGTAAGTGCAAACTCATCGGCGCACCGTTCCCTATTGGACCCGATGGCACCCGCGCCTGGATTGAAAAAATCTGCTCTGTGTTAGAAATTGAGCCGAAAGGACTCGACGAACGCGAAGCCCAAATTTGGGAAAGCGTAGAAGAATACCTCCAGCTCATTCGCGGCAAGTCGGTATTCTTTATGGGCGATAACCTGCTAGAAGTGTCGATGGCGCGGTTCTTGGTGCGCTGCGGCATGACCGTGCAAGAAGTGGGCATCCCCTACATGGATAAACGCTATCAAGGTGCTGAACTGGCCTTGTTAGAAAAAACCTGTAATGAAATGGGTGTTCCCTTACCCAAGATTGTCGAAAAACCCGATAACTACAATCAGATTCAGCGCATTCATGAACTGAAGCCTGACCTTGTGATTACAGGCATGGCGCACGCTAACCCGCTCGAAGCCAGGGGGATCACAACCAAGTGGTCGGTGGAGTTCACCTTTGCCCAGATCCACGGGTTTACCAATACCCGCGATATTTTAGAGTTAGTGACGCGACCCTTGCGTCGTAACAACAGCCTCAAAGATCTCGGCTGGGAGAAACTGGTAAAGGAAGCTGCGAACGTCTAAAATTTATTAATTTTTGGCCTGACGTTTGGAAAGAAAGAGGATGCGGTGGATCGCATCCTCTTTCTTTTTCTTAAGATGTAGGTGAGCCGTAACGCTCAACACCGCAGGAACGTTTTCTGTCCGCTACCCTAATCAAAGGGAAAAAGGGAATATGGCTAATTTAGATACAGCCCCGATGGAACTCTCCTACGACTACGCGCTAGATCGAGACTGCACTACGCTGTCGCGCCATGTGCTTCAGCAACTGCAAAGCTTTGGCCCTGATGCCCAAGATTTAAGCGCTATCATGAGCCGCATTGCCTTGGCAGGCAAAATAATTGCCCGTCGGCTGAGCCGTGCTGGGCTATTAGAAGATGCCCTTGGCTTTACGGGGGACACTAATGTCCAGGGCGAAGCGGTTAAAAAAATGGACTTGTTTGCCAACGAGGTCTTTATCGCGGTCTTTAAGCAGAGCGGCCTGGTTTGCCAAATGGCCTCTGAAGAAATGGAGAAGCCCTACTACATCCCTGAAAACTGCCCGATTGGTCGCTATACGCTGCTTTATGACCCCATTGATGGCTCTTCTAACGTAGACATTAACCTCAACGTCGGGTCTATTTTCTCCATTCGCCAGCAGATCGGGGATGATCCCGAGCAAATTGGGGCGAATTTACTCCAAAATGGTCATCATCAGCTTGCGGCAGGCTATATTTTGTACGGCCCTAGCACCATGCTGGTGTATTCCATTGGAAAAGGGGTTCATGCCTTTACCCTTGATCCCAGCCTGGGTGAGTTTATTCTCTCGAATGAAAATATTCGTATCCCCAAGCATGGGCCAGTCTACAGCGTCAACGAAGGGAATTTCTGGCAGTGCGATGAAGCCATTCGTGACTTTATTCGGTATGTTCATAGACACGAGGGCTATACCGCGCGCTATAGTGGGGCGCTAGTGGGGGATATTCACCGCATTCTGTTTCAGGGTGGCGTGTTTTTGTACCCAGGAACGCTCAAAGATCCAGAGGGCAAACTGCGTCTCCTTTACGAATCGGCACCCCTTGCGTTTTTGATGGAGCAGGCAGGCGGTAGTGCCAGCACAGGTATTCAGCCGCTTTTAGATGAAGTGCCGCACTATTTGCACCAGCGAACGCCATTGATTATTGGTAGCAAAGATAATGTTGCTTTAGTAGAGTCTTTTATTGAGGAGAAAAAAACGCTTGCGCAAGATAGGCTTCAGGTCACGTCTTAAGGTTTCGATGATTGTTGCGTTGAGAGAACGACTATGACTGATTCCGCTGTGAACCACATTCTTGAAATCAAAGATTTCGGTCAAAGCATCTGGATGGATAACCTGAGTCGCGATCTGATTCAGTCTGGTGAACTCGTCGACTGGATTGAAAATCAGGGTGTTCGGGGCGTAACGTCCAATCCGGCAATTTTTGAGAAGGCGATCGCCGGAAATGCAATCTACGATGCCGATATCGAAGCAGGCATCCGCGCCAAAAAGTCGGTACTCGAAATTTATGAGTCACTCACCTTTGACGATATCCGCAATGCCTGCGATATTTTTCGCCCCATCTACGACCAAACGGATGGACTCGATGGCTACATCAGCATTGAGGTGCCCCCGACGATCTCTGATGATACTCAAACGACGATCACTGAAGCACGACGCTATCACCAAGTCATTGATCGTCCTAACGTGATGATTAAAATTCCTGGTACAGCAGAAGGGCTTCCGGCCGTAGAGCAGGTGATTGCAGACGGCATTAGCGTAAATGTGACGCTGCTGTTTTCAGTGCAAAGCTATATTGATACAGCCTGGGCTTACGTTCGTGGGTTAGAAGAACGGGTGGCAGAGGGCAAAGACATCAGCAATATTTCGTCGGTTGCCAGCTTTTTTCTCAGCCGGATTGACAGCAAAATTGACGATCTGCTAGAAGACCGCATTAAAGAGGCGGGGGACAACGCCGCCCTCGTTGAGCGATTGAAGTCGATTGAGGGGAAAGTGGCGATCGCCAATGCCAAAATCGCCTACCAGGAGTATCTGAAGATTATCCGCAGCGATCGCTGGAAGGCTCTCTCTGCCAAAGGCGCACGCGTGCAGCGGCTGCTGTGGGCCAGCACGGGCACCAAAAACCCCAACTATAGTGACGTGATGTATGTAGATGAGCTGATTGGGCCAGATACGGTGAACACCCTACCCCCCAGCACCATCAAAGCCTGTGCCGACCACTGTGACGTAGACAACCGCGTTGCAACAAACGTGGAAGAGGCAATGCAGGTGATCGCGTCCCTCAGCGACCCTGATATCTACATCGACCTCGATCAGGTGATGGTAGAACTGTTAGAAGACGGCATCGTGAAGTTTGTGCAGCCCTTTGAATCGCTGCTGCACTCTCTTGAAGAAAAGGTCAATCGACTGGCGACGGTATAAATAAATCTACGGCTACGGCGCAAAAACTCTATGGCGACTACGTTTCTCGAAAATCCGCTGCGCGTTGGCCTTCAGCAAGAGCGCATCCCAGAACCGCAAATTCTGGTCATTTTTGGCGCTTCCGGCGACCTCACTCAGCGGAAGCTGGTTCCTGCTATCTATCACCTCATGCAGTCCCGTCGGCTTCCTAGCGAACTGACCATCGTGGGCGTGGCGCGACGGGAGTGGAGCCATGAGTTTTTCCGAGAGCATCTCAAGCAGGGAGTGGAAGAATTTTCGGACGGCGTTAAATCAGAGGATGCCTGGAATAATTTTGCCGAAGGCTTGTTTTACTGCCCTGGCGATATGGACGATCCTGCCTTTTACCAAAAGCTCAACCTATTTTTGTCTGAGCTAGATGGGCGGCGCGGCACCTTCGGAAATCGGGTCTTTTACCTCTCGGTGTCTCCTAAGTTTTTCTCTGAGGCCATCCAGCAGCTTGGCTCAGCAGGGATGCTCAAGGATCGCGAGAAAACGCGGCTGGTGATCGAAAAGCCTTTCGGGCGCGATCTCCAATCGGCTCAGGCGCTTAACAAAGTAGTGCAAAAGGTCTGCCGTGAAAATCAGGTTTATCGCATTGACCACTATTTAGGTAAAGAAACCGTTCAAAACCTGCTGGTGTTCCGGTTTGCCAACGCCATTTTTGAGCCGCTTTGGAATCGACAGTTTGTCGATCACGTCCAAATTACGGTCGCAGAAACCGTTGGGGTAGAAGACCGCGCTGGCTACTACGAAAGTGCAGGGGCACTGCGAGACATGGTGCAAAACCATATTTTGCAGCTTCTGTGCCTCACTGCGATGGAACCGCCTAATGCCCTAGATGCCGACAGCATTCGTAATGAGAAAGTGAAGGTGTTGCAGGCGATGCGCCTAGCAGACATTAACAACCTAGAGCATTCTGCGGTTCGCGGTCAGTACAGCAAGGGCTGGATGAAGGGCAAACCCGTAGAAGGCTATCGGCAAGAGCCAGGAGTTGATCCCGACTCTAACACCCCGACTTTTGTCGCCATGAAGCTGATGATTGATACCTGGCGCTGGCAAGGGGTTCCCTTCTATTTGCGAACTGGAAAAAGGCTGCCTAAAAAGGTGAGCGAAATCTCTATTCACTTTAAAGAAGTGCCTTTTTTGATTTTTCAATCTGCTGCACATCAGGTTAACCCGAATGTATTGACCCTGCGGATCCAGCCCAATGAAGGGATTGAGCTGCGCTTTGAGGTTAAAATGCCAGGGCCTGATCTGCGAACGCGGTCAGTTGATATGGACTTTGGCTATGGTGCAGCCTTTGGTGCCACCAGCGGTGAGGCTTATGATCGCCTCCTTTTAGACTGCATGATGGGGGATCAAACCCTCTTCACCCGCGCTGACGAAGTAGAAGCCGCTTGGCGCGTTGTCACCCCTGCTCTCACGGTTTGGGAATCGCCGACTAACCCAGCAGACATGCCCACCCATGAAGCCGGAACTTGGGAACCAGAAGCTGCTGAGCAGTTGCTGAATCGTGATGGTCGTCGTTGGCGCAGACTTTAGTTAGTTGCTATCCACTTAAGCGCTGTTATCCACTTAAAGGCATAAAACGTAGACGTTATGATCACTTCTCCTGCCCCCCTAATTGCGCTGAAAGCTCCTCAAAATGTCTCTTTAGAAGAGGTGAATGGGGAACTCAATAAAATTTGGACAATGGACTTAGCAGCGGGTGATGATGGCACTTTGGCGGGTGCAACACGGGCTAAAACCTTTAGTCTGATTGTGTACGAGCCTTCTGAAACCCAACAGCTTCTAGCAGAACTGGGCTACTACAAAGGCCCCATTGATGGGGTTGATGGACCACGCACCAAGGCCGCGATTCAGGTGGCTCAAAACCACTTGGGTTTAATGATCAATGGCTATTCTTCGCCGGAGTTACTGGTCACGCTGCGAGAGCAGTTGGTGTCGAGGCGATCGCAGCAAACCGACGCCACTCCAATCCCCCAAGTCTCCTACGCACTGGATGCGGGGGGAGCAGGCGTTGCCGATGAGGTTGCTAGCCAAAACCCCTGCCGCATTATTACGCTGTGCCCAATTCCAGAATCGACAGGGAGCGTGACGGCTCAGGTTTCGGCTTACTGCCCCGTCCAAAAACAGAGCAGTGGCACCTTAATCTGCTGCGAATACATCACCCTTAAGGGCACGGAGGAAGAGTTGGCACAAGCCAGCGGATTCATCCAGTCTTTGCTGATTGCGGACTTGCCTAAGTTTTTGTGGTGGAAGTCGATCCCCGACCTCCAGCAAGATCTGTTTCGCAAACTGTCATCCTTCACCAATTTGGTCATTGTAGACTCCAGCACTTTTCTAGAAGCCACCACCGCCTTAGTCAATATCCAAAGCCTGCATCAAAAGGGCATTAACATTTCAGACCTCAACTGGCGGCGATTAGCGACCTGGCAAGAGCTAACGGCAGAAGCGTTTGACCCGCCCTCACGACGTGCGGCGCTCAAAGAAGTCGATCGCTTTGTTTTAGATTACGAGGCGGGTAATGCATCTCAGGCATTTTTATACTTGGGCTGGTTAGCAAGCCGATTAAACTGGCACTTTGTATCGAGTACCCATGAAGGGGGCGACTACGATCTGTGGCGCATCAAATTTACCAATGAGGAGCAGCTCAACATAGAGGCTGAACTCGCTGCCATTCCGGTGGGGAACCCAGGGAATGTGCTGGGTGATTTGATTGATCTAAAGTTAGCCTCGACGAACCTAGAAGCCGACTGCTGCACGGTCATCTGCTCCGAAACGCGGGGCTGTATGCGGATGGAAGCAGGGGGCGGTGCCCAGTCTTGTCGCGTGCAGCACGTTTCGCCGCTCACAGAGCATAGCCCAGAAGTGTTGATGAGTCAGCAGCTTCAGCGCTGGGGACACGACATTTTGTTTGAGGAAAGCCTTGTAGTTGCCGCCCAGATTCTTCAGGCGGCTTAGAGACTTAAAAGGCTTCTGGGCAGGTGTGGGCTTAAATCTAGGCTCAGTACGATTCCTTTTTTATCTTGCTGCGTTGCAATGAGCAATGTGGCTGGATCTATAAAGGCAACGGCACTGATTTCTTGATGGGCTGCTAAGGGAAGTTTTGCCTGCGCCACGGTTCTGCCCCGCCGATTGAGGCAGACGATATTGCCTAGGTGATCGCCCAACATATAGCCCCAATGCGCCGTACAAACCCAGTCTGCGCCCATGTTAAGAGGAACTCGCTTAATTTTGAGCGGAGAGAGGCTGATGAGTAGCCCTGTCGCGTTCTGAGACTCAGTGATAGCAAAAAGCTGATTTTGGGTGCGGCTGGGCACTGCGGCTTTGATCACGCCTTCAAAATCGTAAGTCCAGTAAGACTGACCCCGACGATTCCAGAACTGTAGGCGCTGCCGTAGATTATGGGGGTTGAGGGGATCTGTCGTGGGGGTATAGGCGATCAGTAGGTGGCGATCGCTGGTAATCCAAACTTGTGCTGCGTTGTCCTCTAGCTCAATGATGGCTGCGGTAGAAAGGTCAGAGAATCTACCGATTTTGAGATGGCTGCTAGGCCGCACCTGAGGCAAATCTGAGGAAGGCTTTGGGGCACCGTTGAGGCTTGAGTCCGAGAGCATTGCGAGCCACCGACCCTCAGGGTCTACATCCACACAAACGCTGGTGAATGGCCTAGATAGATGGGGAATAGGCAGCGTTCCCAGCGGCTGCATTTTGCCCGTCGATTTTAACCAAAGATTGAGTCCCTGCTCTGCTTGAGCCGCAATTATGCATCCCTGAGGTCTAAGCCAAAGTCGATGAATGACCTGCCCAAGCTCAAGGTAGAGCTGAAGCTGTTCGGGCTGAATTTTTAGGTGCCGAGCAAAAGGTTGGGGGTTTGATTTTAGCCGTTGAAAAGCACTCTGCTGTGGTAACACAGGGTCTAATGGCTGAACTACAGCGGTAGAATTTGCGTGGTAAAGACTGGTGATCACTGTCTCAAGCACAAGCCTCATTTCTGTAGCGGAGCCATAGCGATGCTGCGGCAGTTTTTGAAGGGCTTTGCGGATGATGGCCTTAAGTAGCGTTGGGATAGGTTTAGGGATGCGTAAAGGCTGATTAAAATGAGCCTTCATTACGTCAAGGGGCATTCCTGAGAAGGGTCGCTCCCCAGAGACGAGTTCATAGATCAGCACACCGATCGCGTATAAATCTGACTCTGGTGAATAGCGACCGTAAAATCGTTCGGGAGCCATGTAGGCAGGTGATCCCGTGTCGCCTGAACTGTTGACCCGCGCCTCGGGTTGCCCCATAAAGCGGGCGATCCCAAAGTCTGCAACTTTTGCAGTCCAGCCTTGAGCGCTCACGTCTAGCAGAATATTTTCAGGTTTGAGGTCGCAATGAATGATGCGGTGCTGATGGATATGCTCTAGCCCCCGCAAGGTATCCTGCACCAACTCTAATCTTTGAATGAGAGAAAGTTCTATTTTGGACTCAATGAGCTGCCGTAACGTGCCGCCCTGGCAGTAGTCCATGACAATGTAGCGCCCAACGTGCCTATACTCAACCCCATGAAAACTGACGATATTAGGATGGTTGAGTCTCACCAAAATTGCCAGCTCTTTTAAAAAGCTGTGGGTTGGAAACCGGAGGTGGTCTAGGCTTTTAAGGGCAAAAAGCTCACCTGTCGTGCGATCGCACCCGCAAAATACCTTGCCAAACTGACCCTGACCAACTTCTCCTAGGATGTGATAGCGCGAATTTTTCATTCTGTTGGCAGGCGATTTGAGGGCATCTTAAGGCGCGTATCGGATCTAACACGCTTAAGATGCCCATCCTTTATCTGACATTATGCATACAAATGCCTGTCTTTTCAGAATTGACGAAGTGATTCTGCCGTTTTGAGTTGGGCAGACCGCTTTTATATTTATACAAACAATTCATCCACTGCCAATCGTTTTTCGGGTTCCAAGGACAGCTCAGGTTGATTGAGTCTTACGGTTGTGGATTCGACGGTCATGTCACCTGCATGAACACTTTCACTGAGTTCACGGGCAGTGTGGTAGCTGTCCAAATCGCCGCTTTCAAAGAATAGCTTAGTGGCGGTTCGCAGATGGGCGATCGCCTGCTGTTTCTGTCCGGCATGGGCAAAGGCAGACCCGAGCTGCATGTAGGCTTGAGCGTAGTTCGGGTTAACCCGAAGTGCTTCAGTGTAGGCAGCCATCGCATCCTTGAATTCTCCGCGCTTCTCCAGCTCAAGACCACGACGGTAGTAGCTTTCTTCTAAAGTGCTTTCCATCAGCTCCGACTGCTTTTGAGCCATTGTTGTGGCCTGCTCTCTTAGGGTCTCGATTTGAGTATCAAGATTAAGCAGGGTTTCATTCACTTCATCAATGCGGTTGTTGGTGGTGTTGAGCTGAATCATGAGAATCCGATCAGTTCCCGCGAGGGCTTCAGTGGTTTCCTTCACCTCATGCAGTCTTTGGTGGTAATGCTCAATATGTTCGTGCATGGCAGACTGCATCTGCTGCCGCTGTTTAAAGTTAAGCGCAGCCGCCAAAGACAGGGGCAGTGCCGTCAGCATGATGAGGTTTTGAGTGGCGATCGCACCCCCAACTGCGCCCCCAATGGTGGCTCCAACGGCACCTAAAATTGATGCCCCTTCTAACCAGCCCAGCCCATTAGATTGAACCCTATTGTTTTCTTTACTTTCTACATTTTGAGACATAACCATTTCTCGATACCTTCAGTACAGTTCGACCAACAAAAAAGAGTGAATATCCGACAAAATCTATGGGCAGTGCCGCCGTAGCACATCAGAACCCTAGCCAAGAATGGCTCGAATTAGCCCCACCACGGGCGACATAAACTTATACTCATCCGTTGACAAATATTTGCCCATCACGGTGGGCCAAACTTGGCAGGCCACCTGAGCGGGTCGTTCAACCCCAAACGCCTTGATGATGGTGCGATGCCATAGCAATAAACCTTCTCGCAGAAAGTCTAGATCGCTAAACAGCATGGCTGCTGACGCAACTCTTAAAACATGTTTTTGGTCGCGCTTGAAAAAGTTAGAGACATCTTGAGTGCCCTTAAACAAAGAGCTGCCGTCAGTCGTTTTAACCGTACTGTGAAGATCTTCGAGCAAAAATGCCTCATTGTCTCTGACCGTCTTGTAGGCTGCCGCACGCTGAGGAGCCGTTTGTAAATAGTCTTTCAAAAACTGAAGTTCTTCCGCAGAAGCGTATCGTCCATCCGCTTCAACAGCAAGGCGAGAAAGTTGAGTCAACATAGTCTATACGGTTTCTATACGATACAAAAGGGACAGCAAACGTCTTAACACTGATTAAAATTAAGGCTTAGTCAGCTTGAGAAAGCGCCTTCGATACCTCTCCCTGGGTGTCTTTGAGCTGACTGATCATAGAGCGCGTAATGAGCTTGCCTGATTCGACCAGAATTGTGCCGTACAGCGGGTGCAAAATATCCTGAGAGGCTCGTTGCCCAATCAGAGACTCAATGTCCTCTACCTCACTGACATACATCCCGGCAGGCAGTTCAACCACAACGCCATCCCCCACCACACGGGATTGACAGGCGAGGCGAGAGTTCATCTTGCAGGTGGTGATGACTTCTAGCGTTCGCTGTTCTCGGCGGCTCATCGGAGACAGATGTTCCATGCCCTCGGTGATAAAAATGTGGCACGTTGCACACATACCGCGTCCACCGCACTCTTGAGAAACCTTGAGATCTTTTTTAACCAGTAAAGATAGCAGGCTCTCGTTGGTTTCAACAGATGTTTCTTCGTTGATGGAATTGATTTTGACGGTCTTAGCCACGGCTCAAGCCTCTTGCGTTGATGTTGATAAGTTTAAAGAAATGGCTCATGGCTGAGGCTTTTACCTAGCGGTTTGCCTGACCTTGACAGAGCCGATCCATGATGGTGGCGTGGTCATGATTTTCTTGCAGCCAAGCTTCAGCGCGCTTAACACGCTCAGGCAGACCCAATACGAAATGATTGCATTCAGCACCTAGTGACTCGCAGGTGGTCTGGATACAGTGAAGCTTTTGGCCAGTGAGTCCACTAAAGAAGGAGCTAAGCAACCCTGCTTCTACAAAACACTTGGGTTTACCAAGGGCAGAACCGCTGGTCGCAAAGGCAGAATTGCGAACCTGAACGACAATAAAGCCCTGCTGATAGAAATTGAAATCTAGGTCAACTTTGCCCCAGCCGTGGGTTTTCCAGCTTTGCTTAAAGCACTGTAAAAACTCAATCATTTCAATCTCTGCCAGAGGCTGTTTATGGTGCTGGCTTACTTCTTCTGCAAAGCGACGATAAAATGTTTTGCCCCACCAGGCTCCGCATTTATACAGCACAGATTCTGAGGCAGCGCCGACTTCTTCGGCTAGCCCTTCATAAATAGCGCGCAAAAACGGCTCTGGCAGTGCCAAGAGACGGGCACCTTTGCGATTCTCAATCAGGCCCGCTTCTAAGTCGCCCTGAATATAGACATCAGGGGCAAAATAATTGCTGGGGAGATGAGATTCTCTAACTAACTCTTTGACAGAAATCATGGAAATACGTCCTCGTAGGGTGTGTCCAGAAACACTAGGCGGCTTTTTGAAGTGCAGGCTTTGCGTTGAGGAGCACCGCGTAGGCTTCTTCGAGATAGGGCTTAATAAGCGCTAATTGCTCGGGAGATAGGCTGCTTTTGGCCTGAACTAAAATCAGCCGATAGAGGGCTAGCTCAATGTCGCGAAGTTGATAGACCTCAACAAGGTCAGGCAACCACTCTAAAATGCGGCGGCTCAGGTATTCTGAGTTATTGAGCAGCATTGCCATCGCGGCATATCTTAAAATTGAGAGCCAGTGCATCACCGCACGCTCTAAAAGCTTGGAGTCTGACCCTAGAAATTCTTCGGTCAGGTAGTCTACGGCAGGCTGAAGAATGGACAGCTCGCGTTCACGGATGTATTCGTAGGCTTCAATGCGATCGCCCAAAGCCTGTACATCTTTCCCAAACCGATCCAGGTCAGCATCACTAAGATAGTGATCGTCCGCCGCATAAATTAATGATTGCAGTGCAGTATCCATTACCGTTGCTTCGTCCTAAAACAAATCTGAAAGGTCATCAAGGCTAATTTCGGAAACCTTGTTTGGGCTGGCAGCAAATTGCGGCACCGCACCAATATTGGGGCGTCCTTCCCAGG
>JBGSVR010000549.1:0-1925 GCA_041752855.1 Thermosynechococcaceae cyanobacterium | reverse complement strand
TCAGACATCTGGCTCTTAATCTGCTTTCCCAAGACGCTTCCTCCAAGCGCGGTATTGCCGCTAGACGCAAAAAAGCAGCCTGGGATCACTCCTATCTCATCAAAATCCTGACTCAATAATTTTCATGCGGTTGCCCTACAGATCGCCCCTGCATCAGCTCATAGCTAACGGACAACGAGTTAAAATAATCAGTCGCTTTACTCAACGTATGAGCCACCGGAAACCACAGAAAGAGCCTCCCAGCAGCATCACAAGCATAGCGAGATAGATCGTAGCAACTACACTGATTACAGCCCGACTGTTTTGAACTCATGAATAGCTAACAAGTGGTGGTTCAGGAATCCTGGGGTCTCTAAGCTTAATTATGCCCAAATCCTAGACTTCCTTCATCAATGTCGATATTTGCTTCAACTTGCTTCATCAAGATATTAGGCAAGGCGTCTTAGCACAGTGTTCATCCGATCAAAGTTAGTGCAATCAAAGTTAGTGCAATCAAAACTAATGCGACAAAAAATCATCCAGCATAAATCGATCAATCTTCTGACGACGTTGTGCAGTGCCTGGGTCGCCCTGAACTTCAATGGTCTTAGAGGGTGCTACTTCGCCCCCCCAATGCTGAGCCAAGCGCTTCAAAAAGCCATCTTGCTCTCGGCGAAATCCATCCGTAAAATCATTGCCGCTGTTCATCATGACAAACCAGACAGTTCCATAACGCTGGGTCTGAAGCACTCCCGCTAAGCCACTGGTATTCCAAAGCGTTCCCGTTTTAACAATGGTTGAACTCGGCATCTGACGTTCCTTAACCGTGCCGTGGTCTTGCCCCATCACCGGAAACACATCCCCCAAGCCAAGCTGATGCCGCTGAAGCTCAGCCTGAACGGCCTGGAACAAACCTACCACTGCACGAGGCGAGAGCTTATTGTCTTGCCCTAGCCCAGACCCATTTTTGAGCAGAATTTCTTGAGGTGCAATTCGTCCTGTCTCTAGAGCAATTCTTTGAAGAACTTCAGCACCGCCTAACTGCTCCGTTAATGCCTCAGCAATGCGGTTGCTGCTGTAAACATTCATCATCTTTAAGATTTCAGCCAAAGGGAGCGAAGCATGGCTGATCAGCGGTTGACTGACCTGATTTTCTGGCTGAGTCTGACTGACCACAGAACCCTCAATTACAACGCTGGGGTTAGAAGCATTCCAAGTCGCTTTGAGCTGTTCGCCTGCGGTTTGGAAATTAGTATCTAGGTTGAATGCAAACGCACCAGAGACGATCAGTTGGCCGGTAATTTTGCGGATGCCCAGGGTGTTGAGGTTAGCGGCAAGGGCGATCGCCTCATCCGTCACAAACAGCGGGTCGCCACCGCCCTGAACATGCAGATCCCCCGTCAGCACACCATCGCGCGCAGATCCGGTTGCCCATACCTGCGTCTTAAACTGATGGGTTGCCCCCCAAGTCTTCAGAGCCGCCAAAGTCGTTGCAACCTTGGTTAAAGAAGCGGGGGTCTGAAGCTGCTGCCCCTGGCGATCAACAAGTAAATCTTCATCGGTTTGCAGCCATAGCCCCTGCTGTTGAGCCGCCATGCCCTGCTGCTCAAGGCCAGATAGATAAGCCTCTACCAACTGATCGCGTTTAGAATCTATGGGCTGGAGTGCAGAGTAACGCACTGAAGTAGACTGCCGTGGAAGCGGCAGCTCAGTCACACGGGCTGTTTTAAGCCAAAACCCCAGAAAACCAGACGTAAAAAACTCATTAAACATGGGCGAGAACGTTGCAATCTCTGACGATTTAGTAGTGAAACACCGCAAAACGGCTAGAGTGGAGCCTAGGCAATCTGCTAAAATTCTTTAGGATTCTACAACATTGACCCATGCCAGTATCTCGCGCACGGATTGCAATTGATGCAATGGGCGGTGACTACGCCCCAGATGAA
>JBGSVR010000548.1:0-10089 GCA_041752855.1 Thermosynechococcaceae cyanobacterium | reverse complement strand
CTGCTCCACGACGGGTATCGGGTAAGTCTTTAAATGCGTCTAAGATGGCTAAAGTACTAATGGTGGGCAATGCCTAAATGGGGCTATTCTATTACCTTACAGGCGTTTGACTACTCTTGCTTAGAATGAAATAACCCTGTGTGTGCGGGGGATATGCCGATGATTGGTCAGCTAATTGCACTCGCGATTCTAACAACAATATGATTGATGGAAGGAATGGAGATGTCTATAACTCTGATGGAGACCTGATCCGACGTGGTGGAATTAGAAGGAATGCTGGACAAATCCAACAGCAACCCAGAAGTATCTCTGGAGGACGAACAACCTTCCAAGTTCTTCGTGGCATGGCGTACAAGCCTCAACATAAAGAGAAGATGCAGCGCACATTCTGCGGAAAATATGGGCGTGCAACTTTAGGTCGGTATAGTTTTTCTTCTGATGAGACAGCTATCATTAGGCAAGACTTAGGATGTTGAAAACCATTCTTTTTAGCATTTAGAACACGTTGATGCTTGCGGATGCTAGGGGCGCAACTGCGGGGGATTTTGTAAAAAAAAAAAATAAGCTGCATGGGTTAAAAGCGGCGCAACTCAGCTCAGTAGGCATCAACATCTTTTAACTTTGGTAAATAGACTCAGTAGGCACCACGCAGCAATCGCTTAACCCTTGCCGTACTCGCTCTGCTGATTCTCTTGTCTTTAGGTCGTAATAAACATGAGCGTGAAAGTTCGTGATTTCAATCATAGGTTCCATCATTACAATTTCATTTCTATGCTTGCCAGCCCGTTTTTAAGGCTGACGTTGATCCGCCGACTGAGCCGATCGCACTTCTCCCTTCACGTATCCCACCCCTTGCAGCACTCCGCGTCCCACTAGACCAATGCTGCGACCAATAATTTGGGTAAGCACAAACACAACGCCGCGCCCCAGAAACGTAGCGGCGGCCTGGAGGGGAGGGGCGATCGCATCTCGTGTCTCTAGCGCCAGCGTGACAATCAATGGAACCCCAGAAAGAGTCTTAAGTTCTGGGTCACGAGCAGCATAGAGGGTGCGGTACTGAAGCCCTACTTCGCTAAAGACCAATAGCCGATACTGACTCTCAAAAATATCCGTTGGCTCCATCACCCACTGCTGCACCCGATATTTCCAAGACAGGGCATTGCGAAACCGCTCAATTTCGCGGGTTGAGAGCCAGCGACGATCAAAAAAGTCACGCCGCAGTTCATCCACTGCCGAAAACCGATTGATTAAGGGCTGGATGACCGCGTTAGAAACCTGTAAAACCAGATTGCCCAAAATTGCTTCGCATTGCAGAATTGCTTCTGAAGACCCAACAGGGTAAACCTGCTGATCTATGACAAGATCTGAGTGAAACAGGAGATGATCCACCAGCTCAACAAACAGCGGAACGCGACTTAAGATTGCGCTGCTGATAATCGGAGCCTCCTCGAGAAGCTGCGGCACAATGGCGGTAGCGGATGTAGCATCTAACCCATTCTGGATGCCCGATGGAAGCGTGCGGTACTTTCCGAGAAAATCAGTGATGGCGTTTTGCCAAAGATCTTGCAGAAGCTGCGATCGCCGTAAGGATAGCTGCGATCGCATTACCTGAGAAAATCGCAGTTCGTCCAGCAGTGTTTCAAACTGCTTCAGCACAATTAAAAACAGCTCCTGCTTTTTAACAGGTTTAAGAATATCTATCTCAAGAGGCGTGTTAGTTTGATTGGTTAAGGGCAAACTGAGTTTTTCAACCAACCGATCTAAGACAATCGACTTAATAGTCTGAAAATCTGGATCTGTTGCAAAGGCGTTGGGGTTAAGGGTCAGTAATTCAGACCGACGCAGCGCCAAAGACCGCCCAGAGGGAAACGGGTCTTGCGTTAATGGCTCGGATGTCATGGTGGGGGGAACGTGAGGTGCTGCCAAGATTACTTCAACTAAATGTTGAGCAGCGTTAATCTCTCGCAGTTGCCCTGTCAAGACAGCCCACTCCCACCAAGATAAAGAAGCATCTTCTAAGTCTCGGATCAGGATTTGACGACGCTGCTGAATTTTTTCAACGCTGCTTTCGCGCAGCTTTCGCTTGATAGGGCTTAAGCCAAAACGTAAAGAGAACGGGCGCGTCGTTCTAGACATAAAAATCCCTCAGGCAGGGCTGCGACATAAAGGGTTGAGGATAGTGTACTTTTAGTTGTAACAGTAGAGCAGTAAGCCTGTGGTTCCGCTTCGTGATAATAACCCGACTCGAATAGTCCCTTTTGTAACCTATGCCCTGGTTGCAATCAATATTGCGGTCTTTGTATACGAACTGAGTTTAGGGGATCAGCTAGAGGCTTTTTTCCGCGTGTGGGCGGTAGTGCCCCGTGAATTGACGGCCTCTTTTACAGGGCAGCCGACGGGGCTACCGTTTCCGGCATGGGTGACGCTGATTACGTCACAGTTTTTGCACGGTGGCTTCCTGCACGTTGCCGGAAATATGCTCTTTCTCTGGATTTTTGGCAATAATGTCGAAGATAAGCTCGGTCACGTTAAATTTTTAATTTTCTACCTCGTCTGCGGCATTTTGGCAGGGCTATCGCAATGGTTTTTTAGCGCCTACTCAGTGGTGCCTTCCCTAGGGGCAAGCGGGGCGATCGCCGGAGTTATGGGTGCCTACATTTTGCGGTTTCCCCAGGCCGAAATTTTGACCCTGATTCCCTTGGGCTTTTTTATGTGGACATTTCGAGTCCCCGCCTTTTTCTTTCTAGGATTTTGGTTCGCGCAGCAGGCGCTTTATAGCTTTGCGAGCCTCAGTGTCCCCACCAATGTAGGAATGCAGAGCGGTGGCGTTGCATACTGGGCACATGCAGGTGGCTTTGTGTTTGGTGCAGTATTGGGGCCATTACTGGGTCTATTTGATGACAAATCCAACGATTAGGATCATGAATTAAATAAGTTCGAAGGTAGGGGCAGGTTTAGCCAAAGCTGTATAGGATACAACCAGAGCGTTTAGCCAAAACCTGCCCTTCCAAATTTTTGGATGTTATTCAATACACGATCTTTATTAATCTCTGGGGAAAGCATTAGCGAACGGATGATGGATGATGGCGCAATAGAGCAGCTATTAGAAGACCTCAAAGCGGCAGACCCAACCGTTAGAGATCGCGCAACCCAGTCGCTTTGGGAGCTTTGGTTTCGGCAAAAGGGCGTGACGGGGCTAGAACAACTTCAGCACAGCCAAGCACTGTTAGAAGCAGGGGACGCAGAGTCTGCCGAGCGACTTTTAACTCGGCTGATTGAAGAGCTGCCAGACTTTGCTGAAGCCTGGAACCGACGTGCAGTACTGCATTACACCCAGCATCAGTACACTGAAGCACTACAGGACTGTGAGGCAACCCTTCGGCTAGTGCCATTCCATTTTGGGGCGCTCCACGGATTAGGGTTATGCTATGCCGCCCTAGGGGATTACCACGCTGCCATCGGGGCTTTTCACCAAGCCTTAGCAGTGCAGCCCCATGCCCTGATTAACAAAAAGCTGATGCTTGAGTGCCAAGCACTTTTATAGCGATCGCCTGCTGTAGGGTTCTTCTACGCTGCTGCTATTTAAATTCTTGTTTCCAAGCCATTCCTGTATCTCCTGTTGCCACCCAAAATACTGCCCGTAGACCATCAAACACAGCCTTCTCGACGGGTTCCGCTGGCTTATTTGTAGGGATCGAGACGGGTTGAAACTGAATCCCTCGACTGCCTAACACCACCTGCCCAATCCACTGCGATCGCCGCATGTGATAGTCGGAGGTGATGAGGTAGATATTTTTGATATTCTGCGATCGCAGCTTATCGGCAATCGTCGTAAAGTTTGTCAGGGTATCAACGGCGGCATAATCGAGGTGAACCAGTTTATCAGGCACCCCAGCCTGCCTAAAAATCCATTCTGCATACTCAGGGTTGCTACCACCGGACACCCAGATAGGCAAATCTGGATGCTGCTTTGCAAACTCAGCGGCAAACTGCTCTCGGCGTGGCTCCCCGCCTAGCACTAGCACCGCATCCGGCGGCTTCGGTACTGGCCTAAACTGAAGATAGGCTAGCCCACCGCCCAGCAAAGCTGCCGCAATAACTTGCCGTAGCTTTAGCCGTCTCTTTCGTTTTGCCTGTTGTTTCGCTCCGCGCAATTTACCCCGCGACCGTTTGCCAGCCGCTGGACGATAGGCGATTTGACGAGAGAGAGGGCGCTCTGGCATGGTGCTTAGACAGCGGAAGTCACTAAAGCGGGTTTAAGTATAGCAAGATCTGTTTGAGTCCCAACCGTTGATCGATCAGAATTATTGCGCTCAGAGAGATTTATGATATCCAGTTTGCCTGCTTCAGAGCGTTCTTTTCCCCTTGCTGTATACCAGCAGGGGACAGGCTTCCCAATATTGTGTCTTCACGGACACCCGGGATCGGCAGACTGTATGAAGGTCTTTACCGATGTTCTATCCACAGAGTTTCATACCATTACGCCCGACCTGCGCGGGTATGGGCACAGCCAAACGCGGACTCTTGGTGCAAAGCTATCGCCGTTCACCATGCAAGACCACCTCACAGACTTAAAGGCACTCCTTGATCGGTTGGGGATCAAAAAATGTCTCATCCTAGGCTGGTCTCTAGGCGGCATTTTGGCAATGGAGCTAGCATTGCGCAATCCAGACCGATTTTCGGGCCTAATTTTAGTCGCCACTGCCGCCCATCCGGTCAGTAATGTACCGCAGCCAACCCTACCAGAGCTGCTGTATACCCTCATTGCTGGGGGCTTAAATTGGCTCAAACCAGGTTGGCGTTGGAATATTGAGACATTTGGACGGCGATCGCTTTTACGGCACCTGCTCACGCAGCACACCCCAGCGGCCTATGAATTTTTAGCCAAAGCTGGCACTCCAGCAACGGTCAAAACTTCACGCCATGCCCATAACGCCCTCAATATGGCCTTAGCAAAGCGCTACAATCGCGTCCCTGACCTCGCAACCCTTGACTGTCCATGCCTCGTGATGAGTGGTGAAAACGATCGCCACATCTTGGCACAAGCCAGCTATGAAACAGCTACCCACCTTAAAAATAGTCAGTGGATTATCTACCCCAAAACCGCCCATCTCTTTCCTTGGGAAATTCCGACACAGGTGAATCAGGATATTGCGCGGTGGCTGTGTCGCGGCGGCTTTAGCTCTAAGGCATCTGCTGACTAAAACGCTGCCGACCCGAACTCAGCGTTTCTGGCTCATCAAAAATGGTTAGCTCCGCAGGCTGACAGCGCTTTACAACGGCCTGGATGCCCTCAGCACTTTCGTGATTTAAATCTTCTAAATATCCTGGCAAGTCTTTCTTGGCTTCTTGAGAAGAAGCAAACGGTCCAAAATAGTAAATGCACTTTGGAGATTGAGTCGTCACCTCAATCCACCACGCTAGACCCAAACGGTTTAGCAAGACAGCCAACTGGCCTTTTACACTCATGGACTTCGTTTTTTGAACAACTATCAAAATGTTAACCTCCTAGAGGCGCTAGTTCCCCCGCGCCAGAGCAAACGCGAATAAAATTTTCGTAACGTTTGTTTATGGTCTTCTAGAGTATGACCTAAACATGATGTACTCTGTGTATCCATCGCTGCCGAAAAATTTCATAAAGTGCCATGCCACCCGCCACAGACGCATTAAGGCTGGCAGTTTTACCCTGAAGCGGAATAGAGACCAACACGTCACAATGGCGCTGTGTCAATAAGCTTAAGCCCTCTCCCTCGGCACCCACTACCAACACAATGGGGCCGCTCAAGGTCATTTTATGCAGAGATTCCTTGGCGTTAGGGGCAAGGCCATAAATCCAAAATCCGCTTTCCTTAAGCTGCTCTAATGCCTGATTCAGGTTAACCACCCTCGCTACAGCAATAGACTCTAGCGCCCCTGCTGCGACCTTTGCCACAGCCGAAGTAATGCCAACCGCTCGCCGCTGAGGGATCACAATGCCCTGGGCACCCAATGCTTCTGCTGTGCGAATAATTGCGCCTAAGTTGTGGGGATCGGTCATGCTGTCAAGCGCCACAATAACGGGGCTATCGGTTGCAGCCTTCGCTTGGGCAATCAGATCGGGGAGGTCTAGATAGTCGTAGCTGGCAACTTGAGCGGCAATGCCTTGGTGTCTTGCCTGTTCTGTAATAAAGTCAAGCCGCTTGTTGTCTACTTCATCAATGACCGTGCCCTTACGTTTGGCCTGGTCTAGCAGCGTCGTAAACTTAGCGTCATAGCGCAAATGAGAGACTACCCAGATCCGGTTTAGGGCGCGATCGCTCTCCAACGCAGCCAGCAGCGTATGCCGTCCATAGATAAGATCGTTTGATTCTTCTTCAGCCGCTGCTGCCGCCGCTATCGGTTGAGTATCACGCACGGGGATCTGCGCCAAAACTTTTCGAGGTGCCGCCGAAGCCGATGAAACAGCGGGTCTTTGGAACTTAGGACGCTGAGGTCTTGCACCGCCACCGCCATGTTTGGAACGTCCACTGACAAGTTTGGGCTTACCTTTAGAGGGTTTAGGTTTAGGCTGCATGGGTCTGTTCCTTAAAAAATTTTGATAAAACGTGGCGCGGCTTAAAGAAAGAAACGCAATGGGGCGGCGATGACTAAAAGAGGCTCCCCAAAACCTAAGGCAGCAGTTTTTCGGTCTGGGTTAGTTCAGCTAAAGAGAACCGTCCTAGAAGTTCGGACAGCCGATCTGTATCCGTTAAGTATAAATATCCAACGAGGGTCTCAAGCGCCGTAGCGTACTGATAGATTTCTAAGCTTAATCGCTTGGGATGCCCTGTCGCGGCATTGCGACCCTGCTTTACAATGCGGATTTCCTCTGGGCTGAGGTGAGGTGTCAGCGCTTTCACAAACGCCGCTTGGGTTTCGGCTCGGACGCAGTTGACCACCTGCTGATGGTAGTCTCGAATCCGTGCTGGCGGCAGGAGATACTGGGTACGAATGTACAGCTCATAGACAGAATCTCCGAGGTAGGCCAAGGCCGCTGGGGAGAGCGTTTGAGCCGTATTCGCTGCCAAAGGATGGGGGATATTCAGCGGAAAAAGCGGGTGCTTTGTCACAACACCTCGTTTACACTCCCTATGAATCTAGATTGAGTGACTGATTTTGATCTTGAACGCCATTCAACAAAGTGATCCTGTAGATAAGATCACTTTGAGATAAAAGAGATTTCCTTAGCTGTCAGGAAGATTGGCGATCGCCGCTTCAACGCTCGTCTGAAGAGACAGAAAGTCTTGAAGCCGCACTAACTTAACGGTTTGGGTAACACGGGGGTTCGTCGCAATCTGGAAAGAACCCTTCGCATTCTGCATTTGTTTGGCGAGACGCACCAAAACACCTAGCCCAGAACTATCAATAAAGTCGATTTTGGACAGGTCTAAAATGACATTGGCAGGCTGCTCATCTAAACACTTGGTCATAACCTTCAGAAACACGGGTTCTGAGAAAGCGTCTAGCAAACCTGTGAGGCGAAATAGCTGATAGTTATCCCTGACATCTCGTGTGCCTCGCAAGCTAACGGTCAGGTTTAATTGCTCAGGAATAGTCCCCTCCTTATTGAAGCTGTAAACAAAATATTGCACTTAATGATGAGGCATTAGTATAGGGTCTTTCAGCGTCCTTGTCTACTAGACCTTTTTAGGGTTTTGATGGGCTTTCATTGACGCAATAAATTGCCCAAACAGATAGTCCGCATCGTGAGGGCCAGGGCTGGCTTCAGGATGGTACTGCACTGAAAACAAAGGCAGGGTTTTATGGCGCATCCCCGCAATGGTTTGGTCGTTGAGGTTGAGGTGCGTTATGTCTACCGCCACAGAGCCTAGGGAGTTGGCGTCAATGGCAAATCCGTGGTTTTGGCTAGTGATCTCAACTTGCTGATCGAGTCCAGCGGGTTGGTTCAGTCCTCTATGTCCAAACTTGAGCTTAAAGGTTTGTGCGCCTAAAGACAGCCCTAAAAGCTGATGCCCTAGGCAAATCCCAAACATGGGCGTTTGAGTTTCAAGGAGTGTCTGAGCGGTGGCAATGCCTTCTAGCACTGCTGCCGGATCTCCTGGCCCATTGGATAAGAAAATACCGTCGGGGTTGAGCTGCAAAATCGCTTCGGCGGAGGTATCTGCTGGCACTACAATGACGCGACAGCCGTGGCTCACCAATCGCCGCAAAATATTGCGCTTGATTCCAAAGTCGATGGCAACCACTAAGTATTGAGATTTCTCTTCATCCGCTGCCTGCTCTGGCATAAACTCCCAAAGTTGCGGACTAGGTTCTGTCCACTCATAAATTTTGGAAGTCGTGACGGTTTGGGTCAAATTCAGCCCTTCCATTGAGGGGGCTTTCAACACCAATGCGTGAAGCTGCTGTGGGTCTAAGATTTCTGTCGAGATTGCGCCATTCATCGCTCCGACAGAGCGAATCTTACGGGTGAGCGATCGCGTATCAATGCCGTAAATGCCAGGGATGCCGTGGGCTTTGAGATAGTCTGGCAACGACTGCTGCGATCGCCAGTTGCTGGGTTGGTGGCAAATATTACGGGCGATCGCACCCTTCACTTGAGGGTGGCTCGACTCTTCATCTTCAGACGTAACGCCCGTGTTGCCCAGTTCAGGATAGGTAAACGTCACAAGCTGACCGCAATAGCTTGGGTCGGTCAACACTTCTTGGTATCCCGTCATACCCGTGTTGAAGACCACTTCGCCCACGGTCGTGCAGGGTGCCCCAAAAGACCACCCTTTATAAACAGTGCCGTCAGCCAATACCAAAAGAGCCGAAGGAGCAGAAAGACGTGGCATAGCCTTACAAACCGTTGATGACAGATCATTAACAGGGAAACCCTGTAATACCCTACTACGCTGCGCACTGAACCGCAGCATTTTTTAGTCAATGAATGTCTTGTTATGGAAACCGAACCCCGTCAATCTCTGGCACAGGTAATTTCCGTGAAACTCGAAAAAAGATCCACTCTTCTAACTCCTCAGATAGGTCATGGCGACAGGTTTCAAGTGTGTCAGCTTGGGCACAGACCCCATCAAAACCAGGGATTTCGCCATAAATAGCATCATCTTTCGGTGTTTCACGATACTGGGCGCGGGTCATCACTGCGCGAATGTAGTCTGACAACATGGCAACCTTAAAACAAGCTAATCAACAATCTTGACTGCGTAATTGGGTGGATCTTAAGACCTCAATATAAAGGGTTCCCAAGTCGCTAAACCACCCTTTATCATGCCCAACTTAGCCCATAAATACGCCTCAAATCGGAGGTCATTTAACCCAGACTTTACCTCGTCGATAGCGCCATTTTCCTCTGTTTTACGCAACCTATCTCTAAAAATCGTTTATTTCCTTTTTGCAATCAAGGATAACTTTAGTGTAAGTCAATCATGCTCTAGTGCTGAAGGAGACTTGTCTTGCGGTATCTAGAGCAGATTCTAGTCTAAGAGATTTTTTTAGGGCTTTGGGGTTCAAATTCCATCCTGAGTGGGCATAATTATCAAGAATCTGAAAATCAGTGCGGAAGATTTTTGTCTTTTTAGAGACAATCCCTATAGTTTTCAGCTATCATCGTTTCTTGTGTGCAATTTTTGCACTTTCTGGCCAATAAGGGGATACGACATGTATAGATCGCTATCTGGCCAATTGGGGGAGAGGTTCCTCACTCCAGTCGATTCATCCGATGATCCACTGGTGCGAGTTCCTGCCTCCGTTGGCTTTCACTGCATTCTTGAGCTATATGACTGCTCTAAAACGCTTCTCAACGATGCTGACTTCGTACGGCAGAGTTTAAGAGATGCGGCAACGCAAGCAAAGGCTACGTTGTTAAATGAGGTTTTACATCAATTTGAGCCACAGGGCATAACGGCACTGGCGCTGTTATCTGAGTCTCACATTTCAATCCATACCTGGCCTGAAGTGGGTTACGCGGCAGTTGATATATTTACCTGTGGTCATCACACCGATCCAGAAGAAGCCTGTAAACACATGGTTAAGGCGTTTGGGGCTGGTCGTCACTTGATGAAGAAGCTGCGCCGTAATCCACCACCAACCTCTCTCACTCTTTGTTCG
>JBGSVR010000547.1:0-6163 GCA_041752855.1 Thermosynechococcaceae cyanobacterium | reverse complement strand
AGACAGCAGCCCTTCGCTAACCAGTACATCTACGCTAATGAGCAGCGGATTGCCTGCGGCGGCTGAAAAGCTCATGTAGGGCGAGTTGCCGTAGTCTGTAGGGCCAAGGGGCAAAATTTGCCACAGCCGCTGACCGCTTTTAGCTAAAAAATCAATAAACTGTCGCGCCTGTCCCCCCAAATCGCCCATCCCGTAAGGGCCTGGGAAACTGGTGGGGTGAAGCAGAATTCCGCTGGTTCTTGGAAATGGCATGGCTGCGAAATTCCTTTAAAAAAGACTGAAAGCGCTGTTTGCAGAATCCTAAGCGCATTATAGGAGTTTACAGTGCCGCTTCAAGGTAAGCCTCAATCTTTTGGGCGGTAATCGGAGCCAGCAAAACGCCGTTGCGATAGTGCCCTGTGGCAATCAGTACGTTTTGATGGCCTGGAAGCTGCTCAATAATCGGCGCTGCCCGTTCCTCCGGTCGGGGGCGCAACCCTTGCCAAGTGCGCAGAATTTCGGCATGGGCAAGAGCTGGGTAAAGGGCGATCGCTTTCTGCCGTAATACCTCCAACGCCAAGGGATCCGGCTCAAGGATAATCTTGTCATCGGGGAATTCAACGGTTGCCCCCACCCAAAGCTCATCTTCACTGAGGGGCACCAGATGAATATCTTCTCCATTAAGGACGGGGCTGTCTATTCTCATGGCCTTAGGGCAGCGCAGATGCAGCGCCTGTCCTAACACAGGGCGAATTTGGATCGGCTGCGCGAGGGTTTGCGTTAAAGCCGCTGAGCCTAAGCCTGCTGAAACAATCACCCAATCAACGGCGATCGCGTCTTGCCCCTTACACAAGTGCGTCACCCGCTGATTTTCTGTGCCTGCCTCACTACGAAAGCTAGAAATCTCAGCATTAAAGTGAAACTTCGCCCCATTTTGAGCTGCCCCCTGAATCAGAGCCTGAGTTAAGGCGACTGGATCAATCTGACGATCTTGGGGAGAGTAAACCGCACCCACGGCGATCGCCCCCGTTTCGTGCGATCGCGCTTCTGCTAGTTCTGGGTAGTGTTCGACAAGTTCTTCCCGTGACCAATGTTCGAGGATAAACCCCTGCTGTTGACGCACCGATTGAGTTTTAGTCCATCGTGCAAAATCCTCCGCGTTAAAGAACAATTGCAAAATGCCGTGACGATTGTAGGGAATACTTAGACCTGTATCTTCAATTAGCGCTGGAATCAGGTTTTCGTAAAGACGTAAGCTTTCTAGCCGTAACGTAAGATGCTTTCCCTTGAGTTTTGAGCTAATGACTGCTGAAAGTACCCCTAGGGCGGCTCCCGTCGCCTCTAGCTGCTGGGGAGGGTTTTGTTCAAAGACCTGTACTTCTAAATTGGGGCGGGTGCTTAGTCGATGGGCGATCGCCGCTCCTACCACGCCCCCACCAATAATGCCAACGTTCATAACAGCCGTTTCCGCAACGCAAAGTCTATCCACAAAAAAAGCGAATTCTGGCCTCAAAACTGGCACAGAATCCGCGATTGCTCCCCTGATTTTACAGGGTTTCTAAATAGCGAGGGGCTTAAAAGCTCTCGTTGATTAAGTCGCTTCAGCCTCGGCAGCCGCAGGGGCTGAAGCCGTTGGCATCTCAGGCAACCCACCCAAAAACGCATCAATATCCTTTGCAGCGCTTTCAAAGCCCTTTAAAGCAGCATCCACGTTGGTGGCAACAGCGGCCTGGTCGATTTCAATAAAATCTTGAAATATGCTGCGAGAAACATCCCGTGCAGCCTTTTGATCTGCGGGCAGCAGATTGGAGGTGACATACTTCAAATCTTGAATCATTGACCCAAACGGCCCTCGGATCGTGCTACGAACCTCTTGCCACTCTCGGTCTTGGATTGCAGTACCCAAGGCATCTAAGCGCCCGTAGGCACTTTGAATTTCAGGGAGATACTGCTGAATTTTCTGGAGCTGCGCCTCCGTATAGGTCGGAGCAACTGCAACCGTACTGGGGCCACCACAGCTCACTAAAACAAAGGCAACCATCACAAATAAGCAAGACAACAATGCGCGAAATCTAAACATAATGGCGTTAGACGGAACGATACAGCGAACAAGATTTATTCCGCTATTTTAGGATGAGTTGCCCGTCTGACGGCACCGTTGAAAGAGATATTCGTGAATCGTTAGACAATAGCCCAGACCTACGGCGACCCTGGAAAGCGATTAATTTGGGCATAGCCACTAAACAAGAGCTGGTGCTGTTGGGTTTCAACGCGGTTGATTCGCATTTCAACGCCGTCTAGATCAAAGCGATCCATATCAACCATACCGTTTAGAAGCTCGACAAACTCAGTCGTAATTTGCCTAGAAAGCTCCTGAAGATCTTCAGGAATCTGATCTGCTAAAAACGCTGGCTCTGTAAACAAAAGCCGTCGCCGCCGCTCGACAGACAAGCCAGTCTTCACCGCAATCGGAATGGGAGTGTCTCGGCTCGGTGCGTTAACCTTGGCTCGGATTTCAACCTGGTTATTAGGCAGTAGCTTCATCGCAATACTGTCAAAGGACACAGGCTCATCGATCCCCGTACCCTCTGATAGCCATACATCATCCAGAAGTTTTGTGACCAACTCTGCATTAAACGCCTTGTTGATACCGTCTTCAGACAAGATAATCTGGGCGATCGCCTGGGTCGGCTGCTTGAGCTGAATTTTGCCGCGCAGTACCGAGCCAAAATCAATGGCGATCGCATCGGTTTCAAAGGACATTTCCTCCACCTGAAACTGACGCTTAATTACAAGGCCACGACCCTGCATCTTAATGCTGTCAACATTCCCCTGAAGGAGCTTACTCGAAGGGAAACAGCGGATGCTCACGTCCACCGTGTCGCTCTGGCTAAACATACGCCGGATCGACTGACTGGCAACCGTGTTGAGCATCTGCTCGCCAAAATCTGTCTGCATTGAACCTTCAGCGCTAGCAAATCCACTAAACATGAAGCTTTTCCTCGGTCGCGCCTCACCCTCGTTGTAACAGAATATTAAGCAATGTGACAACGTTGAAAGATTAGTTTTTGTATCAGGAGTGATTAGATTTTTGTATGGGTACGTAGTTGGGCACGTCAATCGGGCACGTCAGCAAATCAGCTCCTTTGGCCTCTGGTTCCCAAAAACCTAAAGTTCTGGAGTACGGTCTTCTACCGTAGATCGGCCTACTCCAAAGCATAGGGTTGTATGCCTATCATGGGTAGTGCTGCATATTTATTTCCGCACAAACATTACCGTACAGGTTCGTTCTATCTTGGCATGAGTCAAACCTACAAGGCTACAGGTATCAATCTCAAAAGCGTCCCGCTGGGGGAGGCGGATCGAATCGTCACGATTCTGACCCGTGAGCTTGGTTTGGTGCGAGCTGTTGCTGGGGGTGCCCGTAAGCCTAAGTCTAAGCTCGGCGGTCGGGGGGAGCTGTTTGTGGTAAACCATTTGATGCTTAGTACAGGGCGATCGCTCGATAAAATTGCCCAAGCCGAAACCATCGAATCTTACCCAGCCCTTAGCCGAAATCTCGCAAAGCTAACGGTGGCACAATACTGGGCTGAGGTGATTCTTAACCAACCCCCTAATCACGACACCACCGCAGAAGTCTTTGACTGGCTTTGCCAACGCTTAGCCGATCTCGCCGCCAGTGAAGCGGGTCTAGCGCCCTTGGTTCATCTGCTCTATGGCATTGTACAGTTGCTTCAGTTAGAGGGGATTTTACCTCAGGTTAGGCAGTGTAGCCTGTCGGGTCAAGCCGTTAACCCCGAGGGAATGGGGAATGGGAAAGTAATCTTTAGCCCTGCCGCTGGCGGCATTGTTCTGCCAACGGATGAGGTTGCGGCGGATTTCTCTTCAACAAACGGCGGCTATGCCAAAGAACAGCCCTCAGGTTACGGACGATCCTCTAAACGGGCGCTCACTCTGTCTGCGCCAGAACTGATGCTTCTTCAGCAGCTTGTTCGAGTCCAAGAGGTACTACCCCAAGCCCACACCCCACCTTTAGAGCTGCTAAACCTAGCAGATTCTGCCCAAGAATGGCTTAAGGTAGAACAGGCGCTGCGAACCTATGTGCAGTATCATACCGACCGACCGATTCGTTCTGCCGCCTTGCTTGAGAGCTGCTTTCTTCCCCATTTCATTCCATCGCCCTCGGTTCATTCCCAGCCCATTACCGTTTCTGCTGCTGCTTGCCCATGACTCGTGCGCCAGACTCTTCTTCCCAGCGAGATACGCTCAACTCACCCTTGCGGGCTTCGGGCGCGCCGCTATCGCCCAATAGTGCGCCAGGGGCATCTCGTCCTCCCTTTAGTGGCTCAGGCTTGACAAATGGCAGCGCCATAGCGGCGGCAGCAGCAATGAAGACAGAGGTGCCTCATAGCGTTAGTGATGTGGCTGGAGAGACGGTTGGGGAGATGACGTTTGATTCTGAACTCAGCGAGAGTAAGCCCAGCTTTTGGAAAGTTCTTCAAAACCAAAACTTTTTATTTTTGTGGGCAGGTCAAGTCTTTTCACAGCTTGCAGATAAAGTCTATCTGGTGCTGATGATTGCGCTCATCACAACCCAGTTTCAAACCGAAGGCCAAACGGTCAGCGGTTGGGTGTCATCGGTCATGGTATCCTTTACCATTCCGGCTGTGCTGTTTGGCTCCTTTGCTGGGGTACTGGTCGATCGCTGGTCTAAAAAATGGACGATGGTGCTAACCAATGTCCTGAGAGGCGGACTTGTGTTGCTCCTGCCGCTGCTGCTGTGGGTCGTTAAACCCTACGGCAACTTTTTGCAGGTGCCCCTCGGCTTTTGGATGGTCTTAGGCGTTACGTTTTTAGTCTCAACCCTCACGCAGTTTTTTGCCCCTGCCGAGCAGTCCACCATTCCGCTTATTGTCGAGAAATCCCAACTCCTGAGTGCTAACTCGCTCTATACCTTCACAATGATGCTGGCGGTGGTGGTGGGTTTTGCCGCTGGCGACCCGTTGTTAGAGCTTTCAACGGCGCTGTTGGGTCATCTGCCTTGGGTGGGGTCTTTTAGTCGAGAGCTGGTGGTAGGGGGTAGCTATGCGATCGCCGGACTACTCCTCATGTTTTTATCAACCAACGAAGCCAGTCGCCCTCAAGTCACAGATATGGGTCAAGTTTGGGCAGATATTAAAGACGGGCTTCAGTTTATTAATGCGCACCGTCGCATTAAAGGTGCGCTTATACAGCTCGTCATTTTGTTTTCAATTTTTGCGGCGCTGGCGGTTTTGGTCGTGCGTATGGCAGAGGTGTTGCCAGAAATTAAATCTTCTCAATTTGGCCTACTGCTTGCCGCAGGGGGCGTGGGGATGGTGATTGGCATTGGGGTACTGAACCGAATTGTCCATCATGTTTCTTACCGGATCTTGAGCCTATACGGATCTTTAGGGATGGGGGTCGCATTCTTTTCCCTTGCCTTTTCAACCCATCACCTTTGGCTTTCTTTGAGCTTGCTGTCTGCCATTGGCGTTTGTGCCGCGCTAGTCGGGGTACCCATGCAGACCACTATGCAGGAGCAAACCCCTGAAGAGTTACGGGGAAAAGTGTTTGGTCTTCAGAACAACGCGGTCAATATTGCCCTGAGCTTACCCTTAGCGCTGGCAGGCGTTGCCGAGACCTTTTTTGGCCTTCAGTGGGTACTATTGAGCTTAGCGACGCTGGTTGTGACAGGGGGACTCTTAACCTGGTATATTTCCGGTACTGCTGAATTAGCGGATCGTGAGTCTGCATAAGGTTAATCTGCTTAAGATATAAATGCACATTGCTTGGATTGGAAAACGATCGCCTGCCTGTGGCAATGTCACCTACAGTCGAGAAGTGACAAATGCCCTCTTAGATCGGGGCTATCAGGTCAGCTTTCTCCACTTTGCCCAAGAAGAAGAGGTGGAGTTTTCTGGGAACGATCCTGCGCCCCAGTCCCTTCAGGCTGAGTGTCAAGAAGTCACGCTGCCATTTATCTATAAGTCTCAGATCTATACCATCCCCAGCTTGCGCTCTAGCAAAGTGTTATTTCAGGCTTTGAAAGGGTTAAAGCCAGACTTAGTTCATGCATCTTTAACGCTCTCTCCCCTAGATTTTGTCTTGCCAGAGATTTGCGAAGAGCTAGAGGTGCCGCTGGTTGCAACCTTTCATCCGCCCT
>JBGSVR010000546.1:0-6840 GCA_041752855.1 Thermosynechococcaceae cyanobacterium | reverse complement strand
AGCATCGGAATTTTACCCTGCCGCCCACCGCCCGAAGTCCCAGATTTTGCGTCAATAATGACGCTATCAGGCTGGATAAACCCCTGCTTGAGAAGGGGAGCCAGTGCCAAAAGGCTCGCGGTTGGGTAACAGCCAGGACAGCCCACCAGTTGGGCATTCACCAAACGGCTGCGATTTAGCTCTGGCAGACCATAGACCGCCTTTGCAGCAACTGCCTGATCTGTACGAGACTGACCATACCAATGCTCATAGGTACTAAGGTCTGTAAAGCGATAGTCAGCGGAGAGGTCTAATACCTTACAGCCTTTCTCAATAAGAGGGGTCGCCATCTGTGCCGCCAGACCATTGGGCAACGCCAAAAATACCACCTGCGCACGGCGGCTGATTTCGTCTAAATCAATGGGTTCAATGGTGAGCTTTGTACGATGGCCTAAATGAGGATACAGATCGCCATAGGGCTGACCTGCACTGCTGTCTCCTCCTAAATAAACCACCTCGGCATTGGGGTGGTCTATCAGCAGACGCACAAGCTGAACCCCGCCATAGCCTGAAGCACCGACAACCGCAACCGCAACTCTTTCCCCAGACCCCGTATCCATTCAATACTCTACTTATTCAATCTAACGATGTCTGAACTTTGGATGCATTGTAGTACCAAATGGCCATGACTGTAATTCTTTGAGTCAAGACAGCCCAACAATAGAAAATGGCGGCAGCATAAGCCGCGAAACCCCACGGTGGTAAGCCTATTCTTGGAGATGTTCAACAAGAAGCTCAAGCGTGTTAAGTCCGTTCGATAACCCTTTAGAATGAGGATAGTTATTAAGAAACGTGACGGTAAGCGCTTTGAATTCACCTCAGCCCTCGGCAGATTCTCGATTTAAGTTTGACCCCATTGAAGCGGCACTTGCGGATATCCAGTCAGGACGCGCGGTGGTGGTGGTGGATGATGAGAACCGCGAGAATGAGGGCGATGTAATCTGTGCGGCTCAGTTTGCTACGCCAGAAATGATTAATTTTATGGCGGTAGAGGCGCGAGGGCTAATCTGTCTGGCGATGACGGGTGAACGCTTAGATGCCCTAGACCTACCGCTCATGGTGACAAACAATACAGACCCGAATCAGACGGCTTTTACGGTCAGCATTGACGCATCTCCAGCGCTTGGCATTTCAACGGGCATTTCAGCCGAAGATCGCGCCAAGACCATTCAGGTAGCGATTAACCCCAACACATTATCTGCCGATTTACGGCGACCAGGGCACATTTTTCCACTGCGATCGCGTGAGGGTGGCGTGCTTAAACGAGCAGGCCACACCGAATCGGCGGTGGACTTAGCACACATGGCGGGGCTATACCCAGCCGGGGTCATCTGCGAAATCCAGAACCCTAATGGCTCGATGGCGAGGTTGCCGGACTTGGTTGACTACGCCCGCCAACACAATCTCAAAATCATCAGCATTGCAGACCTCATTAGCTACCGGCTTCAGCATGAGCGCTTTGTCCACCGCGAAACCATAGCAGAACTGCCCACTGAGTTTGGGCAGTTCCAAATTTACGGCTATCGCAACATGCTCGACAACTCAGATCATGTCGCGATCGTGAAGGGCGATATTAAGAAGTTTGGCGATCGCCCCATCATGGTCAGAGTCCACTCCGAATGCCTGACGGGAGATGCTCTGGGTTCATTGCGCTGCGACTGCCGGATGCAGCTTCAAGCGGCACTCAAGATGATTGATGCGGTCGGCGAAGGTGTGGTGGTGTACCTGCGTCAAGAAGGGCGCGGTATTGGACTCATCAACAAGCTCAAGGCCTACACGCTGCAAGACAAGGGGTTTGACACCGTTGAAGCGAACGAAAAGCTAGGGTTCCCCGCAGACCTGCGCAACTACGGCGTAGGCGCACAGATCCTCAATGACTTAGGGATTCACAATCTTCGCCTCATTACCAATAACCCGCGCAAAATTGCGGGACTTAAGGGCTATGGTCTCGACGTGGTGGGTCGAGTGCCGCTGCTCATTGAGGCAACGCCTTTTAACATGACCTACCTCAATACCAAAGCGGCTAAGTTAGGCCACATGCTGTTACAAACCTATCTGCTGACCGTTGGTATTCAATGGGCAGATGAAGCGACGGAAGATGAAAGCTACGAACGTCTCGAAAAGCTACGACACTTAGCCGATACCCAGCATTTGCTCTTGCAGGAAGAAACACGTCCTGTGGCAACGGCAATCTTTGGAGATTCGACTTTAGTGGTGCATCTAGGGCTAGATCAGCCCAATGTGGCAGATGCGGATTGGTTTACGCAGCCAGGGCATCCCTATATGGGGGCGATCGCTCATATCTTAGAAGATCTCAAGACTTGGCCTCAGGTCGCTCGATTTGAGTTTCTAATTTCTCCAGGAACAGACCCGCTCAAAACGTTGCAAATTAAGCTTGATCGCCAGGATGTAAAATCCGATAACTTAACCCAATCAGCGCTCAATCATTTAGAAACTCAGCGGATTTATACGGTTTCGCTATAAGGGGGGTAGGTGGCGATCGCCTACCATAAAAGAGAAAACCTCAGTTTTTCGCTGACATATTCAGTTAATGCAATCCAAACATATTTGAGGTTGTTTCAATGCAAATTACCATCGAAATCCCTGATGACCTTGCTCATCAGCTCGCAGCAAGCCTTGGCAACCTTCCCCGTCATGCCTTAGAATCCTTCATCATTGAAGCGTATCGTCAGAAAAGCCTCAGTGCTGCCGAAGTACAACGCCTATTGGCGCTCCCATCTCGTCTTAGCACCGATGCTTTTTTGAAACAACATCATGCCCATCTTCACTATACAGAAACCGACTTAGATCAAGATTTAGCAGCACTGGATCACCTCCTCGGCAAATCATGATCATTATTTGCGATACCTCCCCACTTTGCTACCTAATCCTGATTCAGCAAATTGAAATTTTGCCAAAGCTCTTCGGACACGTTGTTATTCCAATTGCCGTTCATGAAGAACTGATGGCAGAAGGTGCAGATTATGAGATTCAAACCTGGATCTCTCAACCTCATCAGTGGCTAGAAATTCAAACGCTCAGAAATCCACTACTAAACTTACCCAGCAAATTAGGTTCTGGCGAATGTGAAGCCATCGCCTTAGCCGTTGAACTCAGCGCAGACCTCGTGATCATAGATGATTGGGAAGCGCGGCAGACTGCCTTAAATCTTGGACTTACGGTCACTGGGCTGCTCGGTATTCTTTATCGCGCCGGAATCAACGACCTCTTAGACTTTCCCAAAGTTCTTACGCAGCTCCAGAAAACTACATTTCGAGCCTCAAATCAGCTAATTGAGAATTTTCTGGAACGTTATCAAAAAGAGCGAGGGCAAACGTTCTAAGCCTCAAAGCTCCTAAAATAGATCTGAAAAAGCTACGATCATTGGCACACACTTTACCAAAGAGAATTGGCGAGAGTAGTTGGTGAAACGCAAGCGCGACGAAAGTTGATCGCATTTCTCGAAGGCATCCTAGACGATAAAGATTCTAAATGATGGACTTCAGCAAACTTCTGTATCATATTGAAGAGCCAATAAAGCCATGCGACTCGCCCTCCTTACAAAGGCGTTTTTAATCTATGACCACAATCGAAACTAGAACCGAGCCAATGGTGCTCAACATGGGACCGCATCACCCCTCTATGCACGGGGTGCTAAGGCTCATGGTTACGTTAGATGGCGAAAACGTCGTGGATTGCGAACCCGTGATTGGGTACCTGCATCGCGGCATGGAGAAGATAGCCGAAAACCGCACCAACATCATGTTTGTGCCCTACGTCAGCCGCTGGGACTACGCTGCAGGCATGTTTAACGAGGCCGTGACCGTCAACGCTCCCGAAAAGCTGGCGGACATCAAAGTGCCCAAACGCGCTAGCTATATCCGCGTCATCATGCTAGAGCTAAACCGGATTGCCAACCACCTGCTGTGGCTTGGTCCATTCTTAGCAGACGTAGGTGCCCAAACGCCCTTCTTCTACATCTTTAGAGAGCGAGAGCTAATTTACGACTTATTTGAAGCCGCCACTGGAATGCGGTTTATCAACAATAACTATTTCCGTATGGGTGGCGTCGCGGCAGACCTTACCTACGGCTGGGTTACAAAGTGCCTCGATTTCTGCGACTACTTTCTACCCAAAGTAGACGAATACGAACAGCTCATTACCAATAACCCCATTTTTCGCAAGCGACTAGAGGGCATTGGCACCATCACCCGCGATGAGGCCATCAACTGGGGGTTATCCGGCCCCATGCTTCGGGCTTCGGGTGTGAATTGGGATCTTCGCAAAGTTGACCACTACGAAAGCTACGACGACTTTGATTGGGATGTGCAGTGGGATACAGACGGTGACTGCCTTGCGCGCTATGCCGTCCGTATTCGTGAAATGCGTGAGTCGGTCAAGATTACGCGTCAGGCATTAGAACAGCTTCCGGGTGGCCCTTACGAAAACCTCGAAGCCAACCGGATGCTAGAGGGTAAAAAGTCGAAATGGAATGAGTTTGACTACCAGTTTTTAGGCAAAAAGCTGGCTCCCACTGCCAAGATCCCTGAAGGGGAACTTTATGCACGGGTCGAAACAGGTAAGGGCGAACTCGGCATTTATTTGATCGGTGGCGATAACGTCTTCCCTTGGCGCTGGAAAATTCGCGCACCAGATTTTAATAATCTGCAAATTTTGCCTAAGTTAGTGCAGGGTTACAAGGTTGCTGACCTCATTGCCATTTTGGGCAGCATAGACGTAATTATGGGTTCTGTAGACCGATAGCAATCTCTAGGACAAAATTCAAATTCTTACTCCCCTCTCTATGGTGTACGCACAAGTTCACTGTAGAGAGGGGTTTGAGGTTTTAAGGCAGTCTTGAACGAGGAGGTTATCAAAAAAACCCCTCTTGATTCATGTGCATCAGCTCGGCAAGACAGCCTTTGGAACCCTGTCGTTGCGATTGAGCAGACACTCCAAAAGATTTATGGGCTAGAAAGCCGTTCTGGGTGGACTTGTGTACAGCTTTAATGGGTGTGGGGATTGACTCAAACCCAGTCTGTGGCATGATTGAAGATTAATTTTACAGTCCCTAACTACAGTTCAGGGAAAATTCAGACGTTCAAGCATCCGTCATTTGTAAAAAGCAAGAAGTGAGTAGTGTAGTGAATAAAGCGCCGTCCATTTTTCAAGTTTTTGGAAGCCGAAAAATGGCGGCTATTTTGACGCTGGGCTTTCTGTCTGGCTTACCCTTTGCGCTCACTGATGATGCATTTCGGGCTTGGATGTCAAAAGCAGACCTAAATTTAGCGACCATTGGCTGGTTTAGCCTAGTGGGACTGCCCTATTCGCTTAAGTTCTTATGGTCTCCTGTGCTGGATCGATATGTCCCCCCCTTTTTGGGAAGGCGGCGAGGATGGATGCTGGTGGCGCAGATGGGGCTGGTGGCTGCCGTACTGGCGATCGCCTTTCAAATGTCCATCATTCCAGGTTTGGCTGGCGCTCAGCGTACCCTGTGGCTTCAGGCTTTAGCGGCAACGGCGCTGCTGATTGCCTTTTTGAGCGCCACTCAAGATATTGCCATTGATGCCTACCGGACAGACGTTTTAGAAGAACGTGAAACCGGAGCGGGTGCTTCACTCTACATCTTGGGCTACCGCGTCGCCCTCCTGCTGACGGGATGGATTGCCTTTAACTTAGCGGATCGCCTGGGCTGGCACTGGGTTTATGTGCTTATGGCGGTTCTTATAGCCATTGGCTCCTTTACTTCTTTTTGGGCACCAGAACCAACCCGTGACGAAAGCCCACCCGAAACCTTTGCTCAGGCTGTGGTTCAACCTTTTCTAGACTTCTTAAGGCGTTTAGGTTGGAAGTCGGCCGTTTACACCCTGCTTTTTATTGTGCTGTTTCGCTTAGGCGATGCGATGGTTGCAAAGCTAGCAGTTCCATTTTTGGGTGCCAAAGGGATTGGATTTAGCGATGGAGATATTGGCAACATCCGTCAGGGCATGGGGCTGATTGCAACCATTGTGGGCACCCTCATGGGGGGTGCTGCCCTCAGCAAATTAGGGATTAATCGATCGCTATGGCTCTTTGGTAGCCTTCAGGCCGTCAGCAATATTGGGTACTACATTTTGGCAGTTGTGGGCAAAGATTACCTCACAATGGTGCTGGCAATTAACGTCGAAAACTTTTGCAGTGGACTAGGCACCGCAGGCTTTGTCGGCTTTTTGATGAGCCTTTGTAATTCTCGCTTTTCCGCGACCCAATTTGCCCTGCTGTCTAGCCTAATGGCTGTTGGGCGCGACTTAATTGCAGGACCGTCGAGCGGCATCATCGCCGAGCGTATTATGCAGTGGATGAAAGTGAATCCAGACTTGAGCAGCAATATTTTATTAGGCGGTGCGACTGGAAAAGGGTGGGCACTGTTTTTTCTGGTCACGCTAGTGGCGGCGCTACCAGGACTTTTGCTACTGCCCTTTTTTGCTCCTTGGAATGCCAAACCCGTCGTGTCAATGCCCCGCCCTGGATTAGATGAAGAAGCGTAATAGGTTAAAGTCTCTAGACCTTGACTGAAATCCGATCTTCTGGAACAGGCAGTTCCACTTCAATGGGCTTTGTGTTCATAACCTCAGACTCGGTAATCAGCCGTGCGCCGCGCTGACGGGTGAAGTAGTTCCAGCCCCACTGCATTAACACCACCATTTTGTTGTCAAACTCAATGAGGTAATAGATGTGGGCAAAAATCCAGATAAACCAGGCGAGTGGCCCAGAAAACTTGATGAACCCTAGATCGACTACCGCAGCGTTTTGACCAATGAC
>JBGSVR010000545.1:0-3747 GCA_041752855.1 Thermosynechococcaceae cyanobacterium | reverse complement strand
TGTATGAATGCCCATCCCTGTTGGCAATGCATTCATGAACGAGTTACCAAAGTGCGCCAAGGCACTGCCAGCAATCATCGTTGTCGCGGTTGAGGTAAAGCTACTGCCCAGATGCGTCGCACCCGATATCAGTAGGCCAGCGCCAGGAATACGAGAGGCGATCGCCGTGACTGCCAAAGGTGCCGCGATACTCTGCATGAACGACTTGGTTCCCCGCAGTGGGAGCGGGGTGATTGAGAAGACTGCGTTTTCTGTCGCCTGTAGTGCGTTGTAGGCGTTCGATACAAACGCCTGTGCATCTTGGGTGATGGTAGATTGTGCCTGCGCTACAGCCCCAGAAGCCTTGTCATACCAATCTTGGTAATAGCTGCGCGTTGCCTCAGTGATCATGCGATTGAGGCTTGAGGAAGGCATGTTCTGATCAACCGCAGCCTGCACCGGAGCGCCAGCGGCTAATATACCTGTTAAGTCATTAACATCAAGGTTGTCGTCTAGCGCTTTAGCTTTGACGATCTCATTCATTCGAGTCGCAGAAACCGGATCATCAAGGCTCAGACGTTTTAGTTCATCAAAGGAGCGTTGTGCAAACTCTGACTCGTTTAGGGCATTGAGGTAATACTGTTGATACTCGTTGCGCTCCATCTTGTTTATTGCGCCTCAGTAATTTTGGCCTTTAGTCTGCGGATGGGCATCGTTATCACATAGCCGGATGTAAATGCGAGTGAAAATGCGGCAATCAGCTTAGGCAAGTTTGGTCTTTTAATAGGATGCGATTGGGCGACAAAGTTTAATACTGAGAAAAAGACAAGTACCCAGATGATTGAGTTAATAACAGACAGACCGATTCGCTTAGGCTTAACGATAGAAAAACCTTTTTTAGCGATAGGTTGAGCTGTGTTTTCTGCAACTTGGTTCATAATGACATCTCTTTTTCTTTTTGTTTAGATTTACCAATTTCTTTTTTCTTTTCTTTCCCTTGAGAATATTCTTGTCGTTTGGTCAATAATGTTGCTCTATCAAAAGCTGTATCAGCATACTTTTCGATGTTATGGCTATCCTTAGCCGTCGCAGATTCTAAGATATGTGGCCTAATCTCTGAATCTATTAAGCCAATCGCTCTGAGGTCTTGAATCCGTCTAACATCATCGTCAATCCCTGCGTGGGGTGATTTGATGTCAACCTTTAGATTGGGACGTTGATTGAGCAGCTTATCGAGGGTCACTTGCCCAAGGGTGAGCAATGGACGGCTGATATGCCCAACCATTGAATCTAGAAAGCGATTCACTTCGTGGTCGATATTGCTCATGCTGTCACCTCTACTTTCTCTTGAGCCATAAATTTATAGTCATCCGGTAAGGGCAAAAGCGTATCTGCGATCGCCTGACGGTTTGTGACCTGTATTGCTAAATCTCGCTCTAGCTTTTGCCTAAAGATTTCGACATATTGAGGCTCAAGGTCCTCTTCCCAAATCTTCGTACAGCTATCTCTACGCGCTTGGTCTTTTTTGTTGAGCGGTATTTTTATTCGGTACGGTCTATTCTTCATCCCAGGTGAGAAGATGAGGCATTCCCCGATTAAAAATAGCTCTCCATCCGAGGCTGGCACAAGGTCAACAACGGAGCGCATCGTTCGTTTTTCTTCCTTGTACTTTACCTCCGTCTTGCCGCACAGCCGTGATATTTTCTCTGATGTTTGAATATCATTCGGCTTGAAATAGAACTTAGTGGATAGGTTGGAAAGGATGGAGATGGCCTCATCTTTGGTGTACTTCATATTCACTTGGGAATCGGTTTGATAGCCCAGGAACAGGAAGAACCCATAAGACCTAAACCTTGATACCCATTGGTTGATGGAAGGCCAACGCGCAGAGGCAAATTCATCCAGGATTAAGCAAAACGTTTCTTGGCGTTTCGTGTTGCCGTTGACATTGCGCTTCACCAACATCTCAACAATGGCGGTCACGATGGGGATGACGGACGATTCTCGCTGTTCATCAATCTGAAAGAACACAATCTTTTTACCGTCAAGATCCAGCGGAATTTCAGACTTTAGGAGCGATGGAATAGATTGGGCCGACAGTAAATCCTGCATGTGCAGCACAGCAGACCCGACGATACCAGCAGAGGTCTGTTCAGCATGGGCAACAGATTTAAGACCCGTGGATGCCATGCCAGCCCAGGTTCCGAGGGACAGATTCTGCCGTGCCGCATCTAAGCGCACCGCAAAGTTCGATAGATCCAGAAAGGAGAAGGCCGTCAGCAAATCTGGGAATGGCGATTCTTTGGCAAGCATGAAGCTAGTCTTTAGGGCGCTTTTCCCTTGAGGGCCAAAGAACCCATCTTCACGCGCACCTGCCGCACCCAGGTTGGAATGGACGCAGTTGGAAATCTCACCCGCCCCTTGGGCATCTTCGGCAGAGTCCATGAAGTCCAGAAGGTTGATCCCCTGTTCAGGAAATGAATAAACCTCATACCCTCTCATCGCAGCATAGGCAGCATGGCGCTTAGCAAGGTCGCCTTTGATGTCGTAGACGATGATGGTCTTACCCTGGTCAATCAATGAGTCAATGACGGGGCTACAGACGCTTTCTGTCTTACCGCACCCAGACATACCAACCGTGGCAATGCCAGGGCACACATTGGAGAGTGCCGGAGACTTTGCATAATCACTACCGAGGATCACACCCAGCTTATTGAGCTTTTTAGCCTTGATGTCCTTAATGGCCTTCAGCTTGCCAGCGCGAATCTCTAGCCAATTTGCAAACCGAGCGTGGGCTAGAACTTTATGCTGAGCGTTCCAAATATAAACACCTGCAATCAACAAACCCAGCAGCAGGCAAGGTGTGAGGACTTTAGGCTCAAGGATTTTGCCGAGTTGCGTATCGAGGGAGTACGGCTTAACTTGCTCGACGGCAATGTAGGGCTTAGTAGAAATATCTGTCATAGAACCATTCATCATAAAACCAATCATTCCTACGGCGTGAAGGAGAATAGAATAAAGAGCCGAAAGCTACAGCTCCAAAAAATTGGAGCATTATGACAAAGAGAGAGCCTAAGAAATTGAAACCATAAAATACGAGGGAACACCGTACCAGTAGGCGATGATTTATAACTTGAAATCCTGGCAACAAAGCATCTCCGAGCAAGAAGGTTAGATAGGCTGGAAGAGGATTTAACTGCACTAAGAATATAGTCAGAAAAACAATAGATATTCCAGGAGCGTATGGTTTTAGAAACAGATAGAGAAAGCCAAAAGCCATCTGAACTAAAACGAAAAATATTGCGGCAACAAATCGAGAGAATATAGTAGCGCTGAAATTATCCTTAGAAATCATCTGGACAAACCAGAGAGAGAGATAAGAGATAATACTGAGAAGAACGAAATCAAAAAAATTCATTATAGAGAACCCTCCTATTTTGAGGAATGCAAACCCGCGCAGGTAGCAGACTTTTGGCACATATAGATACCAGATCCAGCCCCAATCAACATCGAAAAACAGATAATTGCCAGTACAGGCCACAGTGAGAATATTGAGAGCGACCATTCAATCCGTGTGAGCTGTGCATTGCGTCTAATCTCCCAACGTTTTTCTAGGCTTACCTTTTTTGTCTCTTCTTCAACTTTTAATAAGTCTTTAGCATCCTGTTTTATTTCAGAAAGCTTATCGGCATACTCAACTATTGCAATCTGAATTCTAAGAGCGACACTATCCCCAAAACCACCAAAGCTTTTTGTCAATTCTTCACT
>JBGSVR010000544.1:0-2589 GCA_041752855.1 Thermosynechococcaceae cyanobacterium | reverse complement strand
GGCCAAAATGCGATCGCCCATCCGAATTTCCATTGCCTGAATCTTCATCGTTCCTTACCTCAGTAATCAGCCTTAACTCAACGGCCCCCAAAGGATAGGATCCATCCCACTTATACAGACATCCCCAACTTCGGATTTTCTGAACCCATTGCCCCATCAGGCAGGGTGGCACCATGCAAAAATGCGCCATCTAAAGTGGAATCCTTGAGATCTGCACCGCTTAAATTAGCCTTGACAAAGTTGGTTTCCATTAAATTGGACTGCGCTAAATTGGCTCCCGCTAGATTAGCGTGGCTCAAATTGGTCTTTGTTAGATTAGCCTTTGTTAAATTCGCGCCGCTTAGGTTTGCGCCACTGAGATTTGCACTCCTGAGATTTGCCGCAATTAGGTTTACGTTCTTAAAATCTCTCTGCCCTGCTGCATATCGGCTCAACAGCTCATTCGTATTCATAAAAGTCCAGTAAAAGTGCGTGTACTTAAAAGCATCTATCACATCAATGCCAGCCGCTTTAGCCCATCTGTAACGTGGTAAGGCTGCACCATTTCAACACAAACGTCAAAACCGAAATCGTTTTCTGCTCTGCTTATGTTTGGCAATTTCTTTTCGCTTCTTCTTCTCAATGGGTGTTTCAAAGTGACGATGTTTTTTCATATCCTGAAAAATACCTGCCTTAGAAACTTCTCGCTTAAAGCGACGGAGTACCGACTCAACGCCTTCGCTTTCGCCAGGAATGATTTGGGTCATTTAAATATTTCCTTAGAGGGCAAGGTCTTTACGCTGCTTAACAGGCTAATCACCCGTTACTAAAAAGGGGTAGACCCATTGTGTCTACCCCGAAGACCTTAGAGTTTAATCTTTTGCCTAAAGCCTGATCGCAGTTGGATCAATCGAAACAAGTTTAGTAGCGACCGCCGCCGCCACCCCCAAAGGATCCGCCTCGATCTTCGCGAGGTTTCGCTTTATTAACCTTTAGGTTGCGTCCCATCCATTCCGCACCATCGAGGGCTTCTATTGCGGCAGTTTCTTCAGCATCTGTCGTCATTTCGACAAAAGCAAACCCTCTTAAACGGCCCGTTTCTCGGTCAGTCGGCATTTTGACCTGCTTGACCGTTCCGTACTCTGCGAAGGTTTGGTTCAAGTCGTCTTGAGTGACCTCGTAAGACAGATTACCAACATAAATTGACATAAAGCATTTCCAGAATCAAGGTGATGAAGAGAGTTAGATCCGGAGAACCGCTGATTAGACGAATTACACAGCCGAAAATAATCTTTAGCCTGCATCCTAGCACAATCAAGCCTTTGACGGTTGTGGCAAGGAGGTTTCGACCCATTAGAATCAGGGGCTGACAGCATTCTGACCTCATTATCTTTCAATTAAAGAAAGCGTCCTCAGTTTGTAACTGAGTTTTCTGCTTCATCATCAAAAGGTAAGATTCCCCATAATATAGATTGCACCCGTCACAAACCCTGAACCATGAAAGTTACGTCCGTCACTCCCCCCATTCAGTGGTATCCGGGGCACATTGCGAAGGCTGAGAAAAATCTTTTAGAGCAGCTTAAGCGTGTTGATGTTGTCCTAGAAGTGCGAGATGCCCGCATTCCTTTAGCCAGCACTCACCCTCAGGTACAGGAATGGATTGGCGAAAAACCCAGAATTTTAGTTCTCAATCGAGTCGATTTAATTAGCCCCAAAGCGGCTGAACTTTGGAGGGACTGGTTTCGGCTTCAGGGTGAAAAGCCGTACTACACCGATGCCCAAAACGGTAAAGGCATAAGCGTTTTAATCAAGGCAGCCCAAGCCACCGGAGAAAAGCTCAACCAGCGCCGTCGCGATCGCGGTATGAATCCTCGCGCGGTACGGGCAGTCGTCATCGGGTTCCCAAACGTGGGCAAATCGGCGCTGATTAACCGCTTACTCAACCGCCGCGTAGTAGAGAGCGCTCGTAAGCCAGGGGTAACGCGCCAACTGCGCTGGGTACGCATTTCGCCAGAGCTAAACTTGCTAGATGCACCAGGGGTTTTACCCGGCAGGCTGACCGATCAAGCTGCCGCCTACCGCCTTGCCATGTGCGACGACATTGGCGAGGGAGCCTACGATCGTCAGCTTGTTACGGCAGCACTGATTGAGAAAATCAAGGAAATGGAGAGACACAACCAGAATTGGCCGCATTGGATTCCACAGTCTCCGCTCCAAACGCGGTATGGGGTTGAAATGGCTGATTTTGCCGGAGATGAATATTTGGCTCAGGTGGCGCAACTTAAGTTTCAGGGTGATGTAGAGCGCACCGCCCATCATATTCTTAACGACTTTCGCAAAGGGATTTTGGGGGCGATCGCCCTAGAAGCACCCGCGACATCCCCCTAAAAACAAGCTCAAGCAGCGGCGACAACTCAAAAAGTTGCATTTTGTAACAAATGTCTTTAAAAGTCCATCGCAGGGAGGCTTAGGGCTGGTGTGACACCAACATCCTTCGTTATGATTAACATAAGTTAATAAAACTAATCAAACGGAGTTAAGACGGTAGACCATGGCAGATTCTTTTTTCCTAGATCCCGATGAAGCAAAGTCTATGGGCAACATAGACTA
>JBGSVR010000543.1:0-2310 GCA_041752855.1 Thermosynechococcaceae cyanobacterium | reverse complement strand
TAGACAGCCTTTGGGCTAAAGAACATCCATTTTGACGGTCAAACGTGTACATTTGAGTGGGGGCAAAATTGCCTCCGTTCGCGGATAACTGCATATCAAAAGACAGGGGTACTGCATGGTTGCTGAACTTGTAACAAATGCCTCGGTTGCATCTAGCGCCACAAAGGCTGAACCCCAAAGCCGCATTTTAGCGGCGATCGATATTGGCACCAATTCAGTCCACATGGTCGTCGTTCGTATCAACCCCGAACTGCCTGCCTTCAATATTGTCGATGCCGAAAAAAGTACCGTCCGCTTAGGGGAACGCTGCCCCCAGACGGGTAACTTGACCGCAGAAGCCATGGCACGGGCGATCGCCGCACTCCGACGCTGCCTAGATAGGGCAAAGGTCTGGAATGCAGAACAGGTGATTGCCGTTGCGACGAGCGCCACCCGCGAAGCGCCCAACGGGAAAGATTTTATTAGAGAAGTGGAGACGCAGTTAGGGCTGCAAATTGACCTGATTTCAGGGCAAGAAGAAGCCCGTCGAATTTATCTAGGCGTATTGTCAGGGCTAGAGTTTAATCATCAGCTCCACACCATTATTGACATCGGCGGCGGCTCTACAGAACTCATCTTGGGTGATGGTCACGACCCGCGTTTTCTCAGCAGCACCAAAGTCGGCGCAGTTCGTCTCACCAACGAATTTGTTACTACAGACCCCATTAGCAGCCGCGATTTTGATCGGCTCCATGCCTATGTGCGCGGCATGTTGGAATGGCCCATTGAAGACCTCAAGGCCAAGATAGAGCAGGGCGAAACCGTCAACATGGTGGGCACCTCTGGCACCATTGAGAGCCTGATTCGTTTGGATGCTTACGCTAACAACATCGGAGCGCCACCCACCACCCTCAGCGGCTATGTCCTTACTCTAGAGCGGCTTCAGGCGCTGAACCAACGCTTAAGAAAGCTGTCTTTTGGCGATCGCTGTAAGATGCCAGGCATGTCCGAGCGACGCGCCGAGATCATCTTGGCGGGGGGCGTCATTCTCCAAGAGGTCATGGAGAATCTGGGCATGACTAAAATTCAGTCCTGCACCCGCGCCCTACGGGAAGGCATCATCGTAGACTGGATGCTCAACCACGGGTTAATCGAAGATCGGCTGCGCTATCAAGGTTCGGTTCGTCAACGGAGCGCTCTCAATCTTGCGCAAAAGTATCGGGTCAACCTAGACAATGCTCAACAGGCGGCGAAGTTTGCCGTCATGCTGTTTGACCAAACCTGTGGCACGCTGCATCAATGGGGCACCCAAGAGCGGGAATTACTGTGGACTGCTGCCATTTTGCATAACTGCGGGCACTACATTAGCCACTCCGCTCACCACAAGCATTCTTACTACCTCATCCGCAACGGCGGGCTGCTGGGGTATACCGATGCTGAGATTGAAATGATTGCCAACCTTGCGCGCTATCACCGTAAAGGCGCACCTAAGAAAAAGCACGAGAGCTATCAAGGTTTAGGTAAACTAGAGCGCCAAATGGTCGATCAGCTCAGCGCCCTTCTCAAGGTTGCCGTTGCCCTCGATCGCCGACAAATTAACGCCATTGACTCACTGTACTGCACCTTCAATGCTGTCCAACGGGAACTGTCTCTGACCCTAACGCCCACCCAAGCAGGGGATGACTGTAGCCTGGAACTATGGAGCTTGGAGTATAAAAAAGGCTGCCTAGAGGCAGAATTTGGGGTTAAACTAGTCGTCAAAGTAGACGCTGCCCAAGATACGGGCGTTCTCTCTGCGGTTGGCTAACAATCTTTCAACCTTACTAAAACAGTCTGTTTCTGGCGACCATAACCCCCTAAGATGATGGGAGTTGCTGCGCTCTAAGACTCTATGGCTGTAAAAGCGATTACCCTGCTGGGTTCCACTGGCTCCATTGGCACCCAAACTCTAGATATTGTTGCAAGCCATCCCGACCAGTTTCGGATTGTGGGACTGGCAGCAGGTCGCAATATTGCGCTGCTATCAGACCAAATTCGGCAGTTTAAGCCTGAGATAGTAGCGATCGCAGACCCAAGCCAAATCCCCGATCTAAAAGCGGCGATCGCAGACGTGATTCCGCAGCCCATTTTAGTCAGCGGCGAAGCAGGCATTGTTGAAGTTGCGGCCTATGGCGATGCCCAAGCTGTTGTTACTGGCATTGTGGGCTGTGCAGGGCTGCTGCCCACCATCGCCGCCATTAAAGCAGGTAAAGATATTGCCTTAGCCAATAAAGAGACCCTTATCGCGGGTGGCCCCGTGGTGCTGCCGCTAGTAGAAGCCCACGGCGTTAA
>JBGSVR010000542.1:0-2129 GCA_041752855.1 Thermosynechococcaceae cyanobacterium | reverse complement strand
GGTGCTACTCTCAATCGAGCGAACTTTAGCTGTGGCGCTAATTTGAGGCTAGCTGATCTAAGTCGGGCAGATCTAATTGAGGCAAATCTTAATGGGGCAAATCTTGAAGGAGCTAATTTAACAGATACTAATCTCAGTCGCGTTAGCTTTGACGAAAAAACTATCTTTCCGAAAGGATTTCAGCTTCCAAGCACTCTAAATACGCCAATTGCAAAAGACTGGGAAACAGAGATCGCCAAAACCCTAACCACCAATCTCGCCGAAGTCCATAAAGAAGAACTCACTATTGCCCAAACAGCCCGCGATACATTCTGGGCAGAACGAGACGCAAAACCAACGGATGTAGCGTGGGTTGAGATAGAAAATGCCACTTGTTCTCCAGCCAGGTCAATAACAGCCAGCACCTGGGAATGTCTGCACACGCTTAAAGCCCATAGATCTGCCGTTAATGCAATAACCATCAGTGCGAATGGAAACTGGTTTGCCAGTGGAAGCGATGACCGCGCACTCTACCTATGGGATCTAAACAGTGGACGCTACAACTTCTCTTTTGTGGGGCAATCGCAAGCTGTCACTTCAGTTGCCATTAGCCCCAACGCGCAATTCATCGCCAGCGGCTGTTTTGACCAAAAAGTTACCGCATGGCATCTAGAATCACGTAAGCTCCTGCGAACTTTTATGCAGAGCGGTACTGCCAAAAGTCATAACGGGCCAGTCCATGCTGTTGTCTTCACTCCTTCTGGTGAAAAAATGATCAGCGGGGGTGCAGACCACACTATCAAAATTTGGAATGTCCAGACTGGAAGCTTAACCAGAAACCTGCACGAACATACTGCTGCTGTTACTGCCCTTGCCCTCAGCCTAGACGGCAAAATGCTCGTCAGCGGTAGCGTTGATAAAAGTATTGGCTTATGGCGGCGTAAAGCAGGCCAACTGCGCCATCGGTTTACGGGGCATGAGGCTTGGATTCACTCTCTAGCCATTAGCCCCGATGATCAAACCCTTGTGAGTGCTAGTGTCGATGGCATCCTGAAATCCTGGGATTTGAACACCAGAACCACCCTCTATTCCTTTACAGCTCACGCTCCAGGTATCATTTCAGTTGCCATTAGCCCCGATGGAAAAACCATTGCTAGCGGGGGCGGCGATCGCACCGTCAAACTCTGGGATCTCACCACAGGTCAACTGATCAATACCCTAGATGGCTGCTATCCCGTTGCTTTTTCTCCCGACGGCAAAAAACTCGTTTCAGGTGGAGATAACCATACCGTTAAAATTTGGCAGAAAATTGCTTAGGGTACGGTATTTTTAAGATTGTGAGCTGCCATCCATTTAGAGCAACCGTTAAGCGTGAAATTTATCCCCCGTCTAAGATTTCAGCCCAGAAAAATCAACACTTTGACAGGTTGGGGGGCGATCGCCGCAGCCTATCTACTCTCTGGATGTAGCCCCAGCCAACAGCCTCTCTCCTGCGCACTGCCTACCCCCGCCGCCGAAGCCGCCGCTCGGCTTAAGCAAACCCCATCCATACAGCTTTCGCTCTTACTCGATGGCACCCCCTCAATGCAGGGCTACGTCAACGGTTTACCCGACAGTCGATATAACAAAACCCTTCGCCTCATCGACAGCGCCTCCTCTACAGGGTGGAATAGTGCCACTACAAAATACTATCGGTTTGGCACCCAAAAGCAGTCCATTAATCGAGACACCTTCCTCAAAGCGCAGCTCCCTGCCTTTTATCAAGGCGGAGCCGACTTCAGCACCAGCCGTATTGACGCAGCCCTCAGCAATCCTGCCGAAAATCAACTCAGCCTAGTTGTCACAGACCTTTATCAAAAAGATGCAGACGTAAGGTTAGTCCAAAACCTCTTGGCGCAGCGCTACCTCAGTCAAGGCTATGCCGTGGGCATTTTAGCCGTCAAAAGTGAATTCAATGGCACCGTCTATGACGTAGGCATCTCTAACCAAAACTTTGAATACGCTACCCTTGGCAAACCTGCCAAAGCCTTTCATCCGTTTTACGTCATTTTGATTGGCAGCTATGGCAACATCAACCACTTCTTTGACCAGCTCCAGCGCAACGGGCTTAATGCCGTTGAGAATGAGTTTGTGATTTTTTCTCCCCAGCC
>JBGSVR010000541.1:0-5964 GCA_041752855.1 Thermosynechococcaceae cyanobacterium | reverse complement strand
AAAGGTTGCATCGTCCGAGATTGTACCCTTCGACTCCGCTCAGGGCACAATCTCTAGTTTCTAGCTGGCTGAGCGGAGTCGAAGCCAGCGGTAGGTTGTTTACTAGAAATCGGCTTAAATCTGGATTCTTCGCAGAATAAGCATTCTGCCGTGGAGTGGTGAATACTAAAGCTGAAGCATTGACATTAGCGTAGAACATTAATCTAGACATCTATGGCATCCCTGAAATCACTCGCCGTTCGGGGGACGGTCTGGACATTACTTGGCTATGGAGCCAGTCAGGGGCTGCGGTTTGGGAGCAATTTGATCCTAACGCGCCTGCTCTTCCCCGATTTATTTGGGCTAATGGCGCTGATCAATACCTTCATCATGGGTCTGCATCTCTTCTCAGACCTAGGGATTCGCCCTAGCATCATCCAAAATCCACGAGGGGATGACCCAAAGTTTCTCAACACGGCCTGGACGCTGCAAATTATCCGAGGGGTGGGGTTATGGGTCTGCTGTTGTGTCATCGCTTGGCCTTTGGCAAGTATCTATCACAATTCAGACTTGCGCTGGCTGATTCCGGTCATTGGGCTAACCACCGTTTTTGACGGGCTGATGTCAACTTCTCTAGCTTCTCTCAGCCGTAGCCTAGATATCGGCAAGATCACGCGATTTGAATTCATTATTCAGCTCATTTCAACGCTTGTGATGCTGGTGTGGGCGTATCTTAGCCCCAATATTTGGGCGTTAGTGGGCAATACGTTAGTTTCAGCCGTACTCAAGATGGTCTGGAGCCACTGCTTGGGCTACACCAATCGGCTGGATTGGGATAAAGATGCGCTCAAAGATTTGGTAAGTTTTGGGCAGTGGATTTTTCTATCTACGGCGATGACTTTTTTGGCGGGTCAAGCCGATCGCCTGATTTTAGGGCGCTTATTTTCGCTGGAGCTTTTGGGAATTTACACCATTGCGTTTACGCTCTCAGACTTACCCCTCTCTGTCATTCAGGCGGTGGGGAGCAACGTCATGCTGCCTGTCATTTCGCAGCAGAGCCATTTACCTAGACCGGAACTGCGCCTCAAAATTTTAGAGAAGCGCAAGTTTTTGCTGCTGGGGATGGCGGTTGTACTAATAGCGCTCATTTGCTTTGGGGATTTTCTGATTCTGGGGCTATACGACCCTCGCTACCATCCAGCGGCTTGGATGCTCCCAATTTTGGCACTAGGGAATTGGCCTCGAATGTTGCCGATGACAACTGCTCCAACCCTCATCGCTATTGGCAGACCAATCTATGGGGCGTGGGGCAACTGTCTGAAGTTTCTTTATATGCTGGTGGCAATTCCCTTAGGGTTTTTAGCTTTTGGGTCTTTAGGGGCTGTCGTGGCGATCGCCCTCAATGACCTACCCTTCTACATCGCCATCAGCTACGGACTTTGGAAGGAAGGGTTTTCTGGACTGATGCAGGATCTAAAGAGCACCTGTTTTTTGATGGTTTGCGTTGCGATTACGCTAGCGATTCGCTATCAGGCTGGGTTAGGGCTGCCGATTGATGGGCTACGCTGATTTATTCTGAGCGAGGTATGAGGCAGAAATGACCTCTCCACTGGGAATCGTCAGCTTAACGAGTGGATGTACTGCCCGACGGACGCATCTTCCCTTTTGCCAAAAAATCTCTACAGGCAGCATTTCTAAAAATACGTTAAATTCAACGTACGTCAAAAATGACGTAAATAAAAATTGATGCGTGTTTTAGTAGCCATGAAAACAAATCCAGGCGGAGCGTTAGATCCAAATGAAGTTGTGGGGCGCGATCTCCTCATTGAGAAGCTTTGGAGTATTCTGGAGCGGCAAAGTTTGGTGCTGACGGCTGAGCGCAGAATGGGCAAAACCAGTATCGTCAAAAAAATGGCGGTACAGCCAAAAGTCGGGATGCGAGTGTTCTTTCGAGATCTGGAAGCGCTACGAACGCCGCTGGAATTTGTAGATTGCGTGTACCAGGATGTGCAGACAGATCTCAGCCTTAGAGGGCGAACCATGAATGGGGTTCGCGTTTTTATGGAGCAGGTGGGTGGTTTTGAAATGAAGGGGCTGAAGCTACCCCAAACTGCTGCTCCCCACTGGAAAACGATTTTGACGAAAACGATGGAGGATTTAGCGGAGCATCAAGAGGGGCTGCTAATTTTTTGCTGGGATGAGATCCCCATGATGCTCGACAACATTAAGCGCGATCAAAGCGAAACGGTGGCGATGGAGGTGTTGGATACGTTGCGATCGCTACGGCAGATGGTGCCTACGGTGCGGATGGTGTTTACCGGATCGATTGGTCTGCATCATGTCATTACGCAGCTTAAAGAGTTGGGTTATGGGAATGCCCCCATCAATGACATGTTGACGGAAGATGTGTCCCCGTTAGATCTTGAAGATGCTTGTGAATTGGTAAGGCGCTTATTAGACGGGGAAAACCTTAGGGTTGCCGATGAATCTGGCTTGGCACGGGCAATCGCCGAATCGGTCGATTGCTTTCCTTACTACATCCACCACGTTATTAACGACCTGAAATGGACTGCTGCCGCACAAACCCTAGAAGGGGTTAACGAGATTGTGCAAGCCAACCTATGCGACGTTGCAGATCGATGGGATTTAGCGCACTATCGGGCGCGGATTGCCACCTACTACATCCACACAGACCGGAAGCTTGCTTTAGGCATTCTGGATGAGTTGGCGGCAGCACAAACACCCTTATCGTTGCAGCAATTGATGGATCAATTGAGCATACAGGGCACCCCACCCGAAGCGGAACAAGTGCGTAAGGTGTTGAATTTATTGGGGCGCGACCATTACCTAACAAAGCAGTCTGATGGCTTACATCGCTTTAAGTTTGAGCTAATACGACGCTATTGGCAGTTGCGATGAGAGCTGAGAAAATGAAAAAACCAGCCTTATTTTCTTTTACCCCGAGCTTGATGGATGGCGAAACCCTAGAAGCTATTTTTGTGCAGCGGGAAGCCTTGGCAGCGGATTTAGTTGAGCGCATCCAAGAGAGTGCTTTAACACCCGCGAAACTGCATACGCTTTTGATTGGGGCGCGGGGTATGGGCAAAACCCATCTGGTATCGCTGGTGTATCACCGACTCCAAGCCATGCCCAACCTAAAGGATCGCCTACTAATAGCTTGGCTCAGAGAAGAAGAATGGGGCGTAACTTCGTTTTTAGATCTGCTGTTGCGGACTTTACGAGCTTTAGCGGAAAACGATTCGACCATAGAGGCGCAGATGGAGGCTCTCTACGACCTTACGCCGGAAACGGCAGAGGCGGCTGGAGCAAGGTTACTGAACGAATGCATTGGGGAGCGAACTCTGCTGCTGATTGCTGAAAACTTAGACGATTTGTTTAGCGGATTAGGGGAAACGGGGCAACAACACCTCAGAGCCTTTTTGCAAACCTATGCCAACTGTACGGTGCTGGCGACCTCCCCTCGGTTATTTAATGGGGTACAGCGGCGAACTGCACCGTTTTATGGCTTTTTTCGTCCGGTTCACTTAAGCGAATTGACTACAGCAGAGGCGCAGCAGCTTTTGATTAACATTGCCATAATGCGACAGCAGACGGAGTTAGTTGATTTTTTGCAAACCCCTACGGGACAGACGCGGATCAAGGCGGTACAGCATTTAGCTGGGGGAAATCCAAGAATTTACATCATTTTTGCTGATTTTTTGACCCATCAATCTTTAGAAGACTTGGTGTCACCGTTTATGAATTTGGTAGATGTGCTGACGCCCTACTATCAATCACGGATGCAGTATTTATCACCTCAGCAGCGCAAGATTGTGGAGCTACTTTGCGAGAAGAAGTATGCGTTGACCGTTAAAACTATTGCCCAGCGATGTTTTATGACAGCGCAAACGGCATCAAGTCAGCTTAAGGAGTTACGAGAGAAGGGCTATGTTAAAGCCGAAGCCATTGGAAGGGAATCGTTTTATGACATTGCTGAACCGCTAATGCGGATTTGTTTGGGGGTAAAAAAAGAGCGGGGCGAACCCTTGCATCTCATGGTAGATTTCTTGCGGGTTTGGTACCCAAAAAATGAATTGCAAACGATGCAAGAAGCCTTAATGTTTGCTCCTATGCAGTCTGTTTCGATAGGGCGTTACCTCAAAGAGGCACTGAACAATGAAAAGATGACCGATGAAGATCCGCGCATCCAGGCTTACCTAGACGAGATTGAAGCTAATCTTGACAAAGAAGACTATAACAGTGCTCTCAAAATTGCCGAAAAGCTACTTCAGGCAAGAGATTCTTGGGTTGAATTAGAAAGATATGCGTCTTGCCTAACTTATCTGGGACGTTATGAGGAAGCAATGGTCAATGCTGAGAGCGCGATTGAACTTAACCCTAACTATCACAAAGCTTGGAATATTCGTGGGGTTGCGCTGTGGCGGTTAGGTCAGTATGAAGCTGCGATCTCTAGCTATGACAAAGCCATCGGAATCAAGCCGAACTACCATCAAGCCTGGAACAATCGAGGTGTTACCTTAAATATCTTAAGTCGTAATGAAGAGGCCATAATAAGTTACAACAAAGCCCTCAGAATTAAGCAAGACTACCACGAAGCATTGAGCAACCGAGGCAATGCCTTAAGTAGTTGTGGGCGAAATGAAGATGCGATAGTAAGTTGTAACAAAGCCCTTGCGATCAAGCCTGACTTTTATGAAGCCTGGTTTAATTTAGGCAATGCCTGGTTCAACTTAGAATGTAATGAAAAGGCAATAGCCAGTTATGATAACGCCCTCCTATTTAAGACAAACTCCCATTTAGTTTGGAGTAATCGGGGTGCTGCCTTAAATAAGTTAGGACGCACCGAAGAAGCGATTATTAGTTATAAAAAAGCACTTGAAATCAATCCTAACTCACATGTAGCTTGGTATAATCTAGGTAATGCTTTAAGCAATTTAGGTCACGCTGAAGAAGCAATTGCTAGTTACGATAAAGCCCTTTTATTTAAACCTGATGTGTGGCTAGCATGGTGGGGCAAAGGGTTAGCTTTAGTTCAATTAAATCGATATAAAGAAGCTGTAGCCGCTTACAAAAAAGCTCTTGAAATCAATCCGGAATTTGAACTTCTTAAATATCATAACTCCATTGCACTAGCTGCCCTAAACAGTTGGGCTGAAAGCTATAAAGTATTAGACGTACAACTTAATGATCATCAATCTATCAACATAGAATTTTTAGAAAGAGCTGTTCAGAGTTTATTTACAACTATTTTAGACCCTCAACAATGGCAACCTAAGATTTTTCAACTGGTCAACCGATTGGAAGGGCGATCGCTATTACCTGAACTAGGAGTAGCTCTCGTTAAAACCACCAGCGAACTCACTTCAGAATTTGTCAGCATAGCCAAAGCCACCGCATGGCGAGATGCCTGGGCAGAAGTTGTGGGGCAAAAACCAGAATTTGATCTGCCGTTACGCCTACTCAACACCGCCCTGCACTACAAACAAACCCCCCAAGACCCCCGTGTTTTTCTAGAACTCCCGATCGAAGAACGTAAAATCTTGCCGCAGGCTTTAGGGAGTGAACATGAGGAACCTTGATCAGGAATACAAAAGATTTTCTCTCCAAGTTGTCCAAAGCAGCCGGAGAGCCAAGGGCACTGCATTGAAACCAATCCCCAGACATTGGGTCGTTTTTTTGCAAAAGCTCAAGGATTCTAACGGAAGTTTCCTATGATGGAATGAGTGTTTTCTGGTAATGCATGTCTGCCTCACCCACCACCACATTACTGATCCGCAACGCCAACGTTTTACTCCCTGACGGCAGTTTTCAAAAAACTGATGTGTTTGTGCGGGACGGTTTAATTGAGCAGGTTGGCTCAAAGCCCGACCAAAAGGCTGATACCGTCATTGAAGCAGACCACCTCACGCTGTTACCTGGCGTTATCGACCCCCAAGTCCATTTCCGTGAGCCTGGACTAGAGCA
>JBGSVR010000540.1:0-4777 GCA_041752855.1 Thermosynechococcaceae cyanobacterium | reverse complement strand
GCTAAAGTAGACGGGCACTGACGGTTGTTAACTGGAGCGGTTGACCTTGAACAAGCCTACACCTTTACGTCGAAGCCTCTTTATCGTCGCTTGGCTGATCTGGATGGGGGTTATGTTTTACTTTTCGACTAAAACTTGGGGCAGTGCCGCAACCAAGTCTTGGTTAGATCAGCTGCTTACGCTTTACGTGCATCCGGTGCGAGAGTTAATGACCACCGCTGACTTAGGGCAGCTTAACTTTATCATTCGTAAATTGGCTCACTTTACCGAGTATGCGGTGCTGACCATCCTCGGCTATTGGGGATGGGTCAAAGGAATGGGGCGATCGCCCCAACAGTCGCTCCAGATTGCTCTATTTATCTCAATTCTGTTTGCGATGACGGATGAGTTCCATCAGCGATTTGTGCCAGGCCGCACGTCGCTTGTAACCGATGTTTTCATTGATTGTTTAGGGGCGTCACTCGCCGCATTAGCCCTCCGGCAATGGGTCGTGATGGCGCACCTACCTTCTTTAGAGGCTCCATCTTCATCTGGAGCAAAATCATGATGCAATGGGAGAAAGCTTGAGCATTACCCAATTTCTACACGCAACGTTACTTGTGACCCATCTTGAGTCGGCACAGCATTTTTATGAAGCAGTGCTGGGGCTAGAGCCTATAGAACGAGACTTATCCTTTGCAGGCGCGTGGTACCAAATTGGGGCGGTACAGCTCCATTTAATTGTGGCGGATACGGTCATTGGCGATCGCGTTAACCACCAAAGATGGGGTCGTAACCGTCACCTCGCCTTTGCTGTAACAGACTTAGACGCGATGAAGCTGCACATTGAGGCTTGCGGATGTTGTGTACAGATGAGCGCTTCTGGACGCGCTGCCCTCTTTGTTTCTGACCCAGATGACAACCTAATTGAGCTGACTCAGGTTTAGAACGAGTTTTCAACTGTCGCTATTTATCTGAGGGCGAAAAAACTTTCTCTTGCCCAATCGGGGGTTTCTTGATACAAATTACAGGTATTACCGATCTTAGGTGTGGGAGTGAGTTACGTGTCGCAAACCATTAATCAAAGCGATCTGAGCTTTGATTTAGAACCCATCGTCTTAAGCCCTTTGATTGTAAAGGCTGCGAAAAATATTTATCAAGCCTATGTGGATACCCACGGCAGTAAGCAGACACCGCTTGGCGTTGCGCTAAATCGACAGACTTTTCGAGGTCAGCTTATTTTTACAGGTCAGCCCATTTTGCTGCCCCACGAGTGCTTTGTCCCGATGCGAGACATTGACCTGTTTGATCTCGGCGGGTCTGAAGATTGAGGATGAATCCTTTCACCTGGGGTGGCGGCTGCGATGGATTCACCTGAACTATGGCTGATTGGCGTTTTTGTGCTGATCTTGGGCGCGGCGGTGGGCAGCTTTTTGAATGTGGTTATTTATCGCATTCCCGAGGGGCTATCGCTGGTCAAGCCTCCTTCTCGCTGCCCTCAGTGCAAGACGCAACTTAAGTTTTACGATAATGTCCCGATTTTGGGGTGGCTGTGGCTAAAGGGACGCTGTCGCTATTGCAGTTGCTCAATTCCGGCACGGTATCCGCTGATTGAGGCGGCGACTGCTATTTTGTTTGTGTTGACTTACATAGCCTTTGGGCTAACGCTGCAAACCGTCGGCTACTGCTTATTTTTAAGCTGGCTGCTGGCGCTGACGATGATTGATTTTGACCTGATGATTTTGCCTAATGCATTGACGCAATCTGGGGTGATTGCGGGTTGGGTGTTTCAGGGGGCGATCGCCTTTTCCCAAACGCCCACTTGGGTGAGTGCGGTAAAAGGCATCTCGGGTGCGTTTATTGCCTCAATTTTAGGGCTGTGGCTGTTTGACAGTATCCGTGTGGCAGGGGCTTGGGCGTTTGGTCAAGACGCAATGGGCGGGGGCGACCCTAAGTTAGCTGCCATGATTGGCGCATGGCTGGGCTGGCCTCTAATGCTGGTGAGTGCATTTTTGGCCTGCACTGTGGGCAGCGTAATTGGCGTGGGCGGTATTGCCCTAGGGTTAATTGGACGACGGCAGGCGATTCCCTTTGGACCTTATTTAGCACTGGGTGGGGCGATCGCCGCATTTTACGGCACACAGCTCATTGATCTATATCGCGGCTGGTTGGGGCTTTAGGAGAATGCCGTGCAAAAACGTTGGCAACTGGGCTTATTGATTGGCATTGGGCTATTGGCGGCGGGGCTGATTGTGCCCCATGTGCGATCGCGCTCTGAGGGAAAAGTTGCGCCAGCGTCAATGTCTACCCTGGAATACAACGTTCTAGATCTGGGGAATAGTACGGTCTACTATCTGACGATTCCGCCTAAGGGCTATGCGATTCGACCCTTTTGGGCAGAGACGGTCTTGACGGTTGAGCAGGTGGCAAAACAAACTAAGGCAATAGCGGTTATCAACGCAGGCTTTTTTGACCCCGTTAACCAAAAAACAACTTCGACCGTTGTGATTGATGGGCGCGAGGTAGCAAATCCAAAGGACAATGAGCGCTTGGTTAATAATCCGAAGCTGTCTGGCTATCTTGGTGCCATTTTGAACCGCAGTGAGTTTCGCGTTTACGAATGCGGAACCCAGGTTAAGTATGGGATTGGATTCCGGTCTGAACCGATTCATTCTGGTTGTCGGCTTTCTCAGGCGGTAGGCGGTGGCCCACAGCTCTTACCTAAAAACACTGCTCAGCAGGAAGGCTTTACGGACTATGCCAAGGGCGATCTGATTCGGGATGCGATTGGTAGCCAGCAGCCTAATGCTCGGACGGCGATCGGGTTAAAGCCGGACGGTAGCGTAGTTTGGGTAATGGTAGCGCAGACAAAGGTTGAGCGTTCTGGGATGACTTTAGAGGAGCTGACAGATTTGATGAAACGATTGGGGGCAACGTCTGCTCTCAATTTAGATGGTGGCACTTCATCGTCTCTTTATACTCAGGGAGTGGCTACCTACGGTAAGCAAAATGAGGCAGGTCAGCCGATTAAGCGCTCTGTCAAGTCAGCACTGCTGTTGCTAAAAGCGCCATTTTTACCTAATTAACTTATGCAGGTTGGTGCGCTGGGCTATCGCTACTTGCGCTTGCTTTATCAAAGGCCAAAGCGCTTGGGTTGGGTTTTGGGCGATCGCCACTATGCTCACACTTCATCCAATGGAAGGCGATCGCCAAGTTTTCTGACTCTGGTACCTGATTGCGATACTTACGAGCAACCTCTTGCAAGTTAACAATGCTTTGCCAAAGCTTACCGGAAATTAGCCTTGGCTGGGCGACTGCATAGGGCGTTACGGATGAATTATTGTCTAGCTAATCTCCAAATCTGCGATGTGGATGGACAAGTATCTGTCCGTATGCCAAATTAGAGCATATCGGTGGGTGTCTATTTTGTAATATCTCTTAATGAAATTACAGGCGAGCGCAATCCATCTATTTAGAGTTAGACGTTACGCTGGATAAATTCATTAAAATGATTTTTCCAAAAGTGGTAAAAATTAATCAGAGTTTATCGTTTGCAAAATTGACAGCACTTGAAGAACAAAAATGATAAAGAAGTTTAAGAGTCTTAATTCTTTAGAAAAAACTATCACCATCTTAATCATTTTGTTATTGCTAGGTATTTTCGCTTGGAAATTATCTTCTTTTAAAGAATTATTGTTTTCATTGGCAGTCTTGTTAATTTTCTTGTTAGTGCCAATAATTCTATTGATTTTATGGTTAGTTTCTAATTCAAATGAACGAACTAAAAAACAAGATAAGCTAGCTCGTGATTATGAAGATGCTAAGGATGAGCTACGTAATAATCCTGGAAATGTAAAATTTCGAGAAAACGCACTTTACGCAGGGCGAAAGTATTATGCAAATTTTCGCGATGGTGTTTTAAGTATCTATGATGAACAAGCTATAAGTAATGATTTAAATGCGATTATGGGTTCAAATCCTAATGATACTAAAGAATAAGATTAGATAACCAAATGACTTGTGAAATATGAAACGTGATTGGAACTTACTACGTTGGATTCTAAATGAAGTAGAGTCTTGTGAAGGCTATCCAATAATCCTCTCTAATGGCGGTGTGACCTATGTGGGTGATCATTACTCACTAGATATTGGTGAACGTAACTTTAATGAAGTACGAGAACACATGTTGCTTCTTGGAGACTCTGGCTTGGCCGAAGTACGAAATCTTTCAAGCTTAAATTCAGCGGTTGCCCTGGATCGTCTCACAATGGCTGGACATGATTTTCTTGATGCTGCAAAAGATGAAAACAGATGGACAGAAGCATTGAAAATTACTAAGGAGAAAGGTGGCACAATCACCGTAGGAATTCTAATACAGGTTCTTTCAGCACTAATGAAGCAATCATTTGGATTGTAACTACTGATGAGCATTAAATAACAATAATCCTTACAATCTTCGACAAATGCTTGTCCAAATTGTAACCTTGTCTAAACAAGAGCCTGCACGCGGAACGGCGATATATTTTATTGATCGTTTTATAAAATGCAAGCTCGTCTAGTGAGGCTCAAGCCGTTATGCCAGATTGAGTTGAGCATAAGTAAACTCAATTCCAATCCAATTTCTACAAAGGCAATCGCATTTATTTAGTTTGAGGTGGCGATTTTTGCCTAGGTCGTATTAGCGGAAACGCGCTTACTGAAGAAATTTGATGTTGTACGAGTTCCATTCAATCGAAGCTTCAAGTCATTCTAATGTGTCGCAACAATGATTTTGATATACTAGAAGTCAAAGCAAAGT
>JBGSVR010000539.1:0-2119 GCA_041752855.1 Thermosynechococcaceae cyanobacterium | reverse complement strand
TTTTTGGAATAGGTGCGATGATTTCGGGCTAAACCCGCCCCTACAGCATCTAAACTTCAAGGCGAAAGATTCTTCTGAAATAACGGCTTCTCAACTCACGGTCAATATTCAAAAGCGGCTTTTAGGGTTTTCTCTGGATGTCTCTTTCAGTGCCGAGGGGCAACCCCTAGGCGTGTTGGGGGCTTCTGGTGCAGGCAAGAGTTTGCTATTGCGCTGTATTGCGGGCATTGAAACACCAGATTCAGGACAAATTGTACTAAATGGACGGGTGCTGTTTGATGCCGAGCAACGGGTGAATGTACCAAGCTGCGATCGCCATATTGCCCTTCTGTTCCAAAACTATGCCCTATTCCCGCACCTGACTGCGGCTCAAAATATTGGCTTTGGCCTACCCAAGGGGCTTTCTGCTATTGCCCAACGGCAGAAAATCGCGTTCCATTTAGCGGCGGTGCAGCTTGAGGGGTTTGCCCATCGCTACCCCCATGAACTATCGGGTGGGCAGCAGCAACGTGTAGCTTTAGCAAGGGCTTTCGCCAGTCAGCCAGAAGCGATCTTGTTAGATGAGCCACTGTCAGCGCTAGATACCCACCTGCGTCATCAGATTGAATCCCAACTGATCTTGAACTTAGCCACCTATGAGGGCGTAACGCTATTTGTTACCCATAACCTAGAAGAAGCCTATCGCGTCTGTGAAAATTTGATGGTGCTGGAAAGTGGGAGGGCGATCGCATCCGCACCTAAACGCGACATTTTTGAAAATCCCAAAACCGTCAATATTGCGCGTCTCACAGGCTGCAAAAACTTCTCCCACGCTAGAGCCACTGCCCTGCAATCAATTGAAGCAACAGACTGGGACTGTACGCTGCAAGTCTCAAGCCCAATTCCAAAAAATCTAGCGCAGGTTGGCATTCGTGCCCATCAGCTTAATTTCTTAGAAACGGTTTTAGCTTCTAAAAGCATCCCCAGCACTAACGTTTTTCCTTGCTGGTTAAGTTTCACCCGCGAAACACCTCATCGAATGACGCTCTATCTCAAGCTCCATTCGCCTTCTCTAAACCCCAATGACTATCATTTGCAGGCAGAGGTCTTTAAGGAGAAATGGGTTCAGCTTAAAGACCTGCCTCAGCCTTGGTCTATTGAGTTAGACCCACAACGGCTCATGTTGATGACGGAGGAAGCTTTCCTACATCGCTGAGATGCTTGCCCTACAGCACTTCTACCATTTCTGATTTCACAAATCTGACCTTTGCCAGTTCTGCATACTTATCATCGTCTGCACGGTAGCCAGCGGCACAGGCTACTACGGCGGCATAGCCTTTTTCAGGAAGGTTTAGCACTTTATCGTAATTGACAGGCTCAATGCCCTCCATAGGGCAGGTGTCAACGCCCAGCAAGGCGGCACTGGTCATAAAGTTGCCCAAAGCAATATATGCCTGTCGGGTTGCCCATTCGTTGACATTAAAGCTGCGCGCACCATTCACTACATCACTCACCATCATGTTGCGGTAGCCTGCAATGGATTCGATGGGCATACCGCGCACTTCGGCAGTTCGTGCCACAAAGCGATCCACATCAGCCGCCGTCAGGTTTTTCTTGATGGTGAAAACCACGTAATGAGAACAGTCCGTCACTTGGGCTTGGTTCCAAGACAGCGGCTTCAGCTTTTCTTTGAGTTCTGTGCTGGTGACAATCAAAAATTTCCAGGGCTGTAAGCCATAGGAAGAAGGCGTTAACACTAGAGCATCTTCTAAAGCAGACCAAGTTTCAGGCGCAATGGTCTTAGCGGGGTCAAACTTCTTGGTGGCATAGCGCCAAGTGAGCGCATCTAATAGGTCTGGGGTTGAGATAGGTTTCATAGATAAAGAATTATTGCATTTTGGTTCTATCGCTGATCATACTCCACAGCTTCTCTCTGCCCTGTATTCCAGATCAGTTCCCTTTTGCTCTGTCCATTGAGGTGGTCAGTCTGTATCAATCAGCGGATTTAATTTTCGGTATAAAAAGTCACAGTTAGTTCATTAGCACTGCAACTTTAACCACACGAGTGAGAGTTCAGCGCCTGTCTTTTCGCTGGAGAAAAAATCATGATGATGGATATGGATCGTTCCAAACGCGCAAT
>JBGSVR010000538.1:0-1868 GCA_041752855.1 Thermosynechococcaceae cyanobacterium | reverse complement strand
TTCGCCCCATAGCACCAGTAGGGGCTGCTGAATGTGTGGCAACAGCTCACTTACACGCGGGCCAGGGGGTGCCCCTAGAATGGAGGCAAACACCTTCTGCGCCTTGGGGTCACAAGCGGGTTCATAAATAATATCTACCAGCTCATCGGTGATGGCACTGGGGCTGCCGTAAACCTGCTTGAGCGTATTGCGGATGCGATTTTTTTGACGCACTTGGTTAAACAGTGCCGACCCAATCAACGGACTTTGCACCAGTTTTGCAAACAAGCCCATTACCATCCGTAGTGGCAGGTTCAGCTCATCAGGGCGATGATTGAGTCCACCCGCCACGTTGAGCAAAATGCCCCCTGTGGCAATCTCAGGATATTTTGCCAAAACCATTAGGCTCAGCAGCGCCCCGATCGAATTGCCCACAAGCACCATCGGCTGACCAATCTGATCTTGCCAAAAATCGTGGATAATCTCTTGCCATAGCTCTAGGGAATAGTCGAGGGCAGGCTTTTCGGATGCGCCAAACCCCAGCAGATCAATGGCATAGACCCGATATCCTTGCTCGGCTAATGCCGGAATATTATTGCGCCAGTGGGCATAGGTTGCGCCAAATCCGTGGATTAGCAGTAAGGGCTGTCCCTCGCCTAAAACTGTGTAGCAGAGGTCAAACCCACGCCACTGCCAGTGGAGACGGGGTAAGGCCGCGTGAAGATAAGAATGACGGGTTGATTCTGAAACAGTCACAGGCTCAATCATGAAGACGCAGTTCATCAAGTAAAAAAAAGTGAGGCTTGGCTAAAAGCCTCACTTTATTATGAGGGCTGAATCGCCTATCGGGGGATGACGGGGGCAGTCGCAACACTCGAAACCAGCGGCTGATAACCGCCGCCACCCAAAAGTGCGGTGGAATGATGGTCTAGACTGTGGGCGATCGCCGTAGTCCCCTTGACCTGCGCCATCAGCGTAATTGGCTCCTGAAGCTGCGAAGCCACCGCTACGGTCGTTGCATCATAGGTTTGGGTTGCCAGCTTAGGGTAAAACCCAATGGCAATAATGGGCGCAATAAGACAGGCAGCAATGAAGACCTCGCGGGAGTTGGCATCCATTGCGGGGGCGATCGCCTGGTCTGACATCGAAGACTCACCATAAAACACGCGGCGCAGCATCGACAGTAGATAAACGGGCGTCAAAATCAGCCCCACTGCGGCAAGCAGCGTAATGATGACCTTAAAAGGCGCGCTGTAGACAGGGCTGCTGGCAACCCCTAAGAAAATAGTGAGTTCGCTGACAAACCCGCTCATGCCAGGGAGCGCTAATGATGCCATCGTGCCCACGGTAAAAAGGGCAAAGGCGATGGGCATAACCTTGGCAATCCCACCCATTTTGTCCATCAGAAGCGTATGGGTGCGCTCATAGGTAACGCCCGCCAAGAAAAATAGCGCAGCCGCAATCAGTCCGTGAGAGAGCATTTGCAGCACCGCACCGCTAAAGCCCACTTCCGTGAGGGCTGAAATGCCGATCAGCACAAAGCCCATGTGAGAAATAGAGGAGCAGGCCAGACAGCGCTTCAGGTTGCCTTGGCTAAAGGCCGTCAGCGCCCCGTAAACAATATTGACCACGCCCAGAACCGCTAAGGCAGGCGCAAGGTAAACGTGAGCGTTAGGAAACATCTCCACATTCATGCGGATAAGTCCATAGCCTCCCATTTTGAGCAGCACCCCAGCCAACACCATCGAGACAGGTGCCGAGGCTTCGCCGTGAGCGTCAGGGAGCCAGGTATGAAACGGAAAGATGGGTAGCTTAACGCCAAAGGCAATGAGGAAGGCAATATAGCCCACAATCTCAAAGGCTAGGGAGTAATGCTTCTGGGCAAGGGT
>JBGSVR010000537.1:0-2734 GCA_041752855.1 Thermosynechococcaceae cyanobacterium | reverse complement strand
CGCCGCCAGTCTCCGAGGCGTTCGGGGGCGTTGGCCAAAATGAGGGCGTGGAGGCGATCGCCATACAGCTCATTCAATATCGAAATAACAGCCGAGGCCACCAGGATATTTTGTAGCCTTGTGCCTAAACTTCGCACGGCTCCCCGACCGCCCAAGTTAAAGAACCATTTCGCCACGCGGTCAGCATGGACGGGTTCAAAGGTGCGGCGAAGCTGCCAGGAAGGGCCGTAATAATTAGGAGTGGTGCGGTACTGCTCTAAAAGCCGTCGAATGGCTCGGGTTTCTTCTTGAAAGCTTTGGGTAGCAAACTGAGGCTGGGCAGAGGCAGCAGTGCTGGGGGCTGTGGGGATTGGCGCTGACTTTGGCGCGGATTTCGGCTCAGCACTCACCTTCGTAGGGGCAGGCGCTGCAGATTGGGGAATTAGCTCAAGCTGTTCGGCGGCGAGGGCAACATCCTGAAGACTGGTGACTAAGTATTCTTTGAAGCCCTGGACGCGAATGGCGAGTTCTTGGGAGGCTCCGGCAAAGGTGGAGCGCATTTCGGCCTGGATGCGTTCTTGACGGCGCTCTAACTGCTCGACTGAAATTTGCAGCGTTTTTTTGCGCTCTTCAAGCTGCTGAATGTCTTCTTGGTAGAGCTGATTAATTTTGGCCTGGGTTTGCTGAAGCTGCTGCTCTAGAAGCTGGCCTTTTTCCAGCTTGAGCTGCATAATCTCCTGCCGGAGGGCTTCGGGTTCTGGGGGCAAGGGCGGTAAACTGGACGATTCCATGAAGGGTTTAGGGTCTGGCAGTGTTCAATTGAGGGACGGCGGCTAGTGCGCGGCTAGTTTGGCTCTACTTTACGAGGGCAGCGATCGCCCAAGCATTGCCCTAAGGCGGCGGGGTCAAACAGCACGGGTAGAAAGTGGATGCTGTTGACTTCGCGAAAGTAAAGCAAAATAGGCAACGCGGGCCAATAAATCTCCCAATGATACCAGTCTGCATAGGGAAAGGTACGAATTTGGGTTTGACCGCGATAGATTTCTAGGTCTGTGTTGGTAAAATGCAGTCGCAGGGTGGCGGCCTGGATACCCAAAAAGATGGCGAATACAAAAATGGGAATTGCAGCCCAGATGGAGAGGAATGTGAGTAGGATGGAGGCGATCGCCAGTCCAAGCGGCAATCGAAAGCTCGGTTTCAGCACAACGGTTTCAGTCGTTGAGACAGCAGGAGTGAAAGTCATGGAATCTGCCTAAAATATACCCAATACTATTGTAGACCTATACGATTTTCAGATAAATTAGAGCATGATATTTCATATACAGCAAGGGTTTGAGGCGTTATTTAGACATCCCAGCGACAATGGATTAGCCTAATTTCACTGCCATTCTTCTAGCGCCGTTACCCAGTATTGCAGCAGCGCCGTCACCTGCGATCGCCGTGCTTCAAAGGTCATCGCGATCCAAATAATCAGTACACCTGGGATAAACGCCAAGATCCAAAGCGTCTGAGACTCGTGCGCCACAAACAGCCAGATCAGCCGCAGCACCTTAAAAACAAAGGTAAGCGTACCCACATAGAGAAAGGCACGGACTCGTAAAACCAGCCCCAGCACCACCAAAACTAAGCTAAAGCCAATCGTTACAACCCCTGACCAGAAGTAGGCATCTGATTCATACAGCGCCGTTACGCCCACCAGCCCCACGGCAAAGCAGCGGAGAAGATGCCGAAGCTCTCGACGGCTGGTCGCCTGAAAAACTGGGTCAATTTGGGCAACAAACAAAAGCGATAGCCCCACTAAGCCCACGCTCCAGATTGGTGAAGTAAGCCGAAGCTCTTCTAATAGCTTGAGTGCAGCCCAGTTAACCGCAGGTAGGCCAATATAGCTAATGCGCGTGATCTGGGTGGCAAATGCAATCCAGCCATAAAAACCGCCCACCAATAAAAGGCTGCTGGTATTGATTTGAAAGGCCCTGAGCAGCGTAACGGCGGCAGGAAGTGCGATCGCCACCTGCGTAAACGGCAGCTTTGCCCACCCCCAACGCGCCCACGGCAGACTGTAAATGGCTAAAGCAACGGCACTGGCGATCGCTCCTGCCCACGGCATGACCAGCCCCGCAGGTAGCTGAGTATAGAAAACCTGCCCCATCGCCATTAAGCCCTGAACCAGTCCGGCATAAATCCAGATGGGTTGCGATCGCCCTTGCCAGAGCGAATAGCCGCCGAGGAGCAGTAGCTCAGCGCCCCAAAGCTGTTCGCCTAAGTTGCTAAGTTCTGGTAGGGCGATGATGGCAAAGAAAGTCCCCAGTCCCCAGTGGACATGCCCCAAAATACTGAGTCCATTGGGTGGGAGATTAAGGAATCTTGTCCCCCACGGATTAATAGATCGGTAGACAAACGCAAGGCCGAGTGCCACAGCACCCAAAATAATCAGCCCATCCCCCGATTGACCGCCCTTTGCGTTAAGCAGCGGGTACAGCACCAGCTCAAAAGCGCCAAGAGAAAAACCCAATACACCCAAGATTGAAATGGGCACAAGCGCAGGCAGACGACGACCAACCCCTAACCCAATCATTGCCAAGGCCAAAGTATAAAGCCCCGTTGTGCCAGTCCATTCTGCATGACCGAGCGCACACCCTAAAACGCCGTAGCCCAAGGGGATTAGATTATAGCTCCAGCGGTAGGGTTGCCCTGTACGGCGTACCCAGAATTCCCCAAGCAACACGCTCAGTAAGCCGAGAGAGAGTGTGGCGAT
>JBGSVR010000536.1:0-2583 GCA_041752855.1 Thermosynechococcaceae cyanobacterium | reverse complement strand
ACTCTTAAACTCAGATGCAGTGAGAGGAATAGGCATAATGGAGGTGGCGATAATGACGGGGCTTTAGATTGAAACCGTCATTATCCTTTCTTGCATAGCGTTCAGCCCATTTGACCTTCAGATTTGTCCAAAGTCGAAATGAGGCCACCGTCAGGCTGTACTGAGGCAACCAGCAATGTTTTTGCAGGTAGAACGACTTCACCGTTTGCCTTAAGCGGACTGTCTAAGGTCATGACGGCCTGCTGTGAACCACTGGCAGAAACAGGGATTTGTAGAGTTGCCGTTATCTCTGTCTGCATGGGGATGGTTTTACCCAAGGTCGGGACAGGTGCGGCCTGTTCCCTTTGTAAGGTCTGCCAGTTGGCTACGTTTTGCGCTTGAGATGCGTCGTACTGTGCCATCTCTTGAGGTTGAGACTCAACTCCTTGAATGTTCATCGTTGAACCTTGGGCGATTTGTGACCACAGTTGATTCGGGTCAGTTCTTGGCGTTTGCTGTCTCTGTACTGGCTGAGGTGGCAGATAGGCAGGTGCTGAATACGATGGTCTAGTCTCTGGCACTGCTGATACAGGGAGTGACCTTACGGGCGTAATGTAGCTCGGCTCTGGGCTGGATGAGGCAACGGAGTAAGTATTAGGTGACGTAGGCTTTGGCGGCACTTTCTTACCCGTAACCTTAGTCGGAGCAGGCTTACCAGACTTTTTAAACTTGTCATCTTCATTGCCTTGTCGGTCAAAGACCGCCTGACCTTTGAGCTTACCTACCAATTTCTGGCTAGGGTCAACTTTGGGAACAGGACGCGCTGCTACCTGTTCTTGTGGGGTCTGACCACCGAACAAGGCACTAACGCCCAACCCAGCCACGCCGCACAGCCCCGCACAGGCCAGAAGCACTGTACCACCACGCATTAGAGGCGATTTAATCGCGTCCTGCTGCACAGGCTCGAAGTCTATCGGTTCATCTGATTGGGGTTCAAGCTGTTCTGTATCATTGTCAAAATATTTTTCCCATTCAGGTGTTTGAGGCGTTTGAGCTACAGCCGTTGAAGCAGCAGCCGTCTCATCTCTATCAAAATTCCTCTCCCATTCCGGTTCTGGTTCTAAAGGCTCACCAAATGCTGAATCCCAAACGTCTCTTTCAGTAGTCTGCACTTGTTAATCTCCTTTTCTAGTTTTGATGTAGTCAATCATGAGTCCGCTTCTTTGCAAGCCGTTAATCAATAGCTGCAATGGATCGGGCTTTAATATGAACCGAGGTTTTTCAACTGGCATGAGGTGAATTTCACGATTAAAGGTCGTGGGCGTTTGGGGCTGACCTGCCTTATCGACTGGGTAGAAGCTAGCCGTCATGTACACCATGTACCCACTGTCTGTTTTGACCGGATCCTCTAGGTTGTAGATTCTCAGCAGCTTCTGCTCCCCGTCCCACATGCCTTTCGGAAATTCTGAGGCGATGGCGTTCAGAATCGGGATCCGTCCATCTTCAGCAAGGTTAAATGAGGCGGCGTAAATGGTGCGAGGGATTTTTTGGGTCATCCCTGCTGGCACAACGCCATCATCTTTACCCCCGCCCAGTTCAGCCGGAAGTTTGTTTGACATCCGCAGCAATAGCGGCAAGATGCCCAGGATATGACTGTGGATGTTTTCCTTGGAGCGATAGCCTGTCTCTTTTTCCTGCATAACGGTTGTGCTGCCATCTCTGAGTTCGGCAAACACTGGCTGACGCTGCACTTTAGAGGTCAGATCGGCAAGGCTGACAACGATATAGAGCAGCACTAGCGAGAAGAACCCGTAAAAGCAAAGCTTAGGCAGCAGTGGGAGTAAGAGCCTTAACGGGCTAGGGCGCTTGCCCTCGTTTTCGATTTCTGTTTCTAGATCTTCTAGAAGAGGTCTATTTTTTTTGGACTTGAGCAGCATTTTTTAACTTAGCCTCAGCACGTTCCAAACATTCTTTAGAGGTTGCCTTGAATGAACTATCAAAAGCCTTAACTTGGCTTTGTTTCATGCATTCACCTGATAACTTTTTCAATTGTTCAAATCTGCCATCTGAGGGATAAATAATCGGGAAAACAACGCTGGTAATACAGCCCAGAACAAAAAACAATGGCAGGTTACGGAGAACAATGTTGAGCTGAATAAACAGAAGTAAAATTTTCGCCATTTATTGACCTAGCCTTGCGGTTCTAGTAACACCGCCGAAGATTGCAATACCGCCACCACCAATCAATATCAGTGACAAGAAAATTGACCCTAGCGTTAGAACTAAAGGCATAACCAACGGATCGTTAGGGGGCGAATTTAGGATCGTTAAGCTAACCAAGCCTAGAACAATTTTATACATGGTCAGTGCAGCCCCTAGCCCGAAGTAACACAATGCCCAGGCTTTAATAGCATCAAACTCCTGACTTGAAAGAGATACACCCAAGAACAAGGGACAGATTAGCCCCCAGGGTCATTTCATTCTAAAGAGAGACTTGATTAACTTAAAGCCTTGCCCTGCCCTGCGTTGAGCTTGTGCCATATTATCAAAGTCATGGTCACGATATAAATTGAGCGCCAAATTACGGCCTAGTGCAAAAATGTT
>JBGSVR010000535.1:0-5427 GCA_041752855.1 Thermosynechococcaceae cyanobacterium | reverse complement strand
AAATATTCGGCGGTTTTAATCGCAACAGGATCTTCTGTCGTGATAAGGTAGGCCGCAACTCGGCTAGGGTCTGCGATCGCCCTCATGCCCTCGCCCAATTCACCATCCGCCATCGAAAATGGCTGAGAAAAGTTGCCGCTTGTCCAGTCTGCGTTGTTTAAAACTGTAGCTGCCAGGGGCTGCAAGAACGGCGTGACGGCTTTTCCGAGATCAGACTCTACAAAAACCTGACGAAATCGTCGCAGATACCAGCTCAAAACCTCTGGCATCCCAAACATACGGAGGGTTGCGGCGCTGCTGTAGCCGTCATAGATGATGACGTCGTACAACCCACTGCCATCAAAGTTTTTGAGGGCATATAGCGCTAATGCAGAATCTAGACCGGGCAAAACGCCCAGCTCTTGACCAAACACATTCTTAAAAAATGGGGTGCGCAGGTATTGGGCTTCAAGCTGCTTAACCTGATCCCAGCTTTGCTCTAGCAATGCCGATGCAGAAAAAATTGCGACCGCAAGCTTTGGCGCAATTTCTCGTGGTTCAGTCGTTAAACCTGCTTCGTTGAGTAGCAGGCTTAACCCTAGTTCTGCCTCATGGCCTAGCAGCAGCACCCGCTGACCTTGACCAGAGAGCGCCTTAGCTGCGGCGATCGCCGCAGTGGTTCGTCCTGTGCCACCTTTGCCTAAAAACGTGAGAATAAAAGCCATAATTTCAGCGCCTACTGCACTGGCTCAAGTTCATCTTCAAAAAACCACGTTTGGAAACGGTCTTCAAATGTAACGCGAACGCCCACGCCGCTGCCATCGGTCATTTTATAGCCATGAATGGTGCCGACCTGACCAAGCTTTTGAGCAATATCGCCATTCACGCGATCGCGGATGCGGCAGACGCGAACTTTTTGACCGACTTCCATGACAGTTGTGTTCTCCAACAACGTATACCAAACCACAGTTTATCAGGGTTTTTGGTACTGTTGATGAGAAGCTTCGACAAAACTTAGGGATTACCAATGGGCGATTCTGCTACCCTTATCCCCCATGGGGATCAAACCATAAACTTTGCGATCGCCCGTCTGCGTGAGCTTACTCAGCGCGATCGCCAAGCTGACTGGTGCATGAGCTTTGAGGATGCGCCAGCAGCAACTCAGTGCGATTTTCGTCAATGGGAAAATTGGCAACCCGTTACGCTCAATGCGCGTCAGCATATTGCTTGGCCTGCGGGTCGGCAGGTGCTGTGGCTAGGGCAGGTGATTGAAATGCCTAATGCGCTGGCTGGCTATCCCCTCGCTGGCTTTATCGCAAGATTGGCAATGACCTGGTGGGCAGAGCAGGCCGATGTGTATGTCAATGGTCAGTTGGTGCAGCAGGGCGACTTGTTTGATACTTCAGCGCGGGTTGTTTTAACAGAATCGCTGGTTTCTGGAACCTCTGTGACAATTACGGTTCGGTTGGTAAGCCCTGCCCATGACGCAGGGGCGTTGGTGCGATCGCAGTTCCTCTGTGAACCCTCGACGGGCGATCTCATTGACCCAGGCATGGTCGCGGATGAACTGGCGGTGCTGCAAATGCAAACTTGCGCGATCGCCTTTCGTCCAGAAGATCTTGAAATCATAACTGCTGCTATTTACGCCATAGATTGTTGGCCTACATCTCGCCCCCCTCATCCCAACCCTTCTCCCACGAGGAGAGAAGGGCTAAATCTTTCTCCCCTCTCCCCTCGTGGGAGAGGGGCTGGGGGAGAGGGTGATATTGGTATGATCGCTTTTAATCAGAGCCTCCAACACCTGCGTCATCAACTCACTCCTTTCGCGCAATGGATGAAACAGCGGCAAATCAACTGGATTGGTCACGCCCACTTAGATCTCGCTTGGCTGTGGCCTGTAGCAGAAACCTGGGAAGCTGCCGAACGCACGTTTCAATCTGCACTGAACCTCCAAAAAGACTTTGCTGAATTAAACTTTTGCCATTCAACCCCTGCCCTTTACGAGTGGATTGAGCAGCATCGACCTGCCATATTTGAGCAAGTCCAGCAGCGCGTTGCGGAAGGCCGCTGGGAAATTGCGGCAGGGATGTGGATAGAACCGGAGCTGAATTTAATTAGCGGTGAGTCTTTAGTGCGGCAGGTGCTTTACGGTCAGCGCTATACTCAGCAACGCTTTGGACATATCAGCCGCGTGGCATGGCTACCTGACAGCTTTGGCTTTTGCGCCCAGTTGCCACAATTCTTAAAACAGGGCGGCGTAGATTACTTCCTGACCCAAAAGCTGCGTTGGAACGATACCACTCAGTTTCCTCATGAAGCATTCTGGTGGCAAGCCCCTGACGGCACCCGCATTTTTAGCGTCATGACCCCACCCATTGGAGAATCCATCGATCCGATTAAAATGAGCGCCCATGCTAAAGATTGGGAAGCTAAAACCAGTCTAAAAGAAAGCTTTTGGCTTCCTGGCGTGGGCGATCATGGGGGTGGCCCAACGCGAGACATGCTAGAAGTGGCGCGAAAGTGGCAGCAGTCGCCCGTATTCCCGCAGCTCAAATCTAGTACGATGACGAAGTTCTGCCAGCAGGTTGAAGATACCCTCCAAGAGGTTCCTGTTTGGGACGATGAACTTTACCTAGAATTTCATCGGGGCTGCTACACCTCCCACGCAGACCAAAAGCGCTACAACCGCCGCTGCGAGCATTTACTCACTGAGGCAGAGATGTTCTCGGCGATCGCCACCCTCACCACAAACGCCCCCTATCCTAAAGTCGAACTCGAAACCGCCTGGAAAAAAGTTTTGTTCAACCAGTTTCACGATATCCTGCCTGGATCTGCCATTCCAGAAGTATTTGTGGATGCGAATCAGGAATGGGAGTTGGCACAAGAGACGGCACTGGATTTGAGAGGGAAAGCGCTGGAGGCGATCGCCGCTCAAATCCATCTCCCAGAACCATCTGTACCAGATGCAACTGCGATCGTCGTTTATAACTCTCTCAACTGGAAGCGATCAGACGTAGTTTACTGGCAAGCTCCCAGCAACGGCATCGTTTTAGACAGCACTGGAAGTCTTTTGCCAAGCCAGTACAATCCCCAAACCCAGACCCTTAGCATTTGGGTAAACGACGTCCCCTCTATTGGCTACCGCGTACTTTGGTATGTCCCAAAGGCTTTACCGACGGCTAATGTTTTGCCTAAGGGATGGGTCTTAGACAACGGACATCTGCGCGTCGAAATTTGTGAGAACACAGGAAACATAGCCTCAGTCTGGGATTATGCAGCCCAACGAAACGTGTTAGCCGGTCAAGGGAATACGCTTCAGTTTTTTCAAGATCAGGGTCAGTATTGGGATGCTTGGAACATTGATCCTAACTATGCTCAACATCTCTTGGAATCGGCTGAGATTGAGTCCATTGCCATACCCGATCTCATCAACGGCAAAGTTGAGCAATGCATTGAAGTAAAGAGACGCTGGCGCAATTCGATCTTCATTCACACCTACCGTTTAGCGCTGCATTCGCCTGTTCTCAAGATTGAAACTCAGGTTGATTGGCAAGAAACCCACGTCCTTGTCAAAGCCGCCTTTCCGCTGGGCGTTTCCGCAGATTATGCCACCTATGAAACCCCCTGTGGAGCCATTGAGCGGCCGACACTCCCTAATCCGCAGCCCCTAACAGAGCATCAAAAAGCAAAATGGGAAGTCCCCGCACTTCACTGGGCTGACTTAACCCAATCGAATGAAGAACCCTACGGCGTTAGCCTATTGAATGACTGTAAGTATGGCTATGATGCCCAGCCCAATTGCTTACGGCTCACGCTATTGAGAAGCCCGACCTGGCCTGACGAAGAGTGCGATCGCGGCCTACATTCCTTCACCTACGCCCTCTATCCTCACGCGGGCAGTTGGCAACAGGCTAAAACCCACCAAAAGGGCTACGAACTCAACCGCCCTTTAATTGCGCAAACTTTAGCGCACCCACATTATGAATCTGCCAAAAAGATCGCAGTCCATAGTTTTCTTTCTAACTTTGCCGAGAATCTCGTTTTGATGGCGCTCAAACAATCCGAAGATTCCCCAAAAGATTGGATTGTGCGCTGCTATGAAGCCTGCGGTCAGCCTGCGGATACAACCCTCGAATCTAGGCTACCGCTCAAGCCAGCTCATCTTGTCGATGGCTTAGAGCGTCCTATTTTGGGTGAGAAAGAGAAAATGCACGGATGGGAAGTGCGATCGCAGTGTTGGCAGCAGTCTGATGCAGCGGCAGACGCTGTATAGTGCATTGAGGTTGCGAGAGTTAAAACAGTATGCAGGTCGTTCTGTGCGGATATTACGGCTACGGCAATGGGGGCGATGAGGCGCTATTGGCGACGCTGCTTCAGTTTTTGCCCAAAGGTTGTTCGCCTGTGGTGCTGTCGGGCAACCCTGCCGATACGCAAAAGCTGCATGGGGTGATGGCGTGCGATCGCAATAACCTCTTTGCAGTATTCAACCTTTTGCGAAGTTCCCAAGCCTTTATTTGGGGTGGGGGCAGCCTGATCCAAGACAGTACCAGCGCCCTTAGCCCTTGGTACTACTGCGGTTTAATGCTCACAGCTCGGCTATTAGGCTTAAAAACGATCGCCTGGGCGCAAGGCATTGGACCCCTTCAGCGCCCTCAGACGCAGTGGATTGCAAAACAGGCGTTTCAAGGCTGTAGTGCCATTAGCGTTAGAGATCAAGGTTCTGCCGATTGGGTGCATCGCTGGCGACAAACTGCGACGGTTGCCCCTGACCCCGTGTGGGCATTAGAGGCCGCTCCGATGAGTGATCTAGAAGGATTGCCCACGCCTCGCATTGCGGTAGTGCTGCGTTCCCATCCACTGTTAACTTCCGAACGGCTTAGCAAAATTGCTAAAGCGCTAGAGATTTTTCATGCTCAGACTAAAGCCCAAATCGTGTTAATTCCGTTTCAGAAAAGCCAAGATTTAGAAATTGCCCAAACCCTCCATGCTCAACTCCCCAAAGCCAGCCATCTCATTCAGCTCACCGATCCACGTCAGCTCAAGGGAATTTTTCAGGGGGTAGAAATGGTTATTGCCATGCGATTGCACGGCCTTATTATGGCGGCAGCGGAGGGTTGCCGCTACTTTGGCATTAGCTATGACCCCAAAGTCCAGCGCCTGATGGAAGAAATTGACTGTCCAGGCTGGGACTTAGCCCATTTCCCTGAAGATGTTTCGGTCATGGTAGAGCAATGGACGAAAGCTTACGAAGCTAGCCCATCGCTGGCGGCAATGCAGCGGCAAACGTTGATGCAGCAGGCAAGACAGCACCAGCAGGTCTTAACAATATTGTCTTAGCTAACATGCAGACCGATGACAGCTCTATCCATAAAACTGCGGTAGATTTGTCAATCCTGCCATGCGGTCTGTCCGGCGTACTATAATAAGTGAAGAAACACATGGGGCTGT
>JBGSVR010000534.1:0-2232 GCA_041752855.1 Thermosynechococcaceae cyanobacterium | reverse complement strand
TAAAATCCCGTAGCTCATCTATAGGTTTCGGTTCTGAGTTATTACTCTGATCCTCAGATATGTCTTCCATAAGTGTCAACAGACTCTAGAGCTATGATAGATTCTAAATATTTTACAACTGATTTAGGACTGCTATAGAATACTGTTGCACTGTCTCGAATGCAGTTTGCATTGACCGCTATTTTTCATATGCTCTGGCCTGTCCTAACCATACGTCGTGTTTCGCGGCAAAGTGGTAGGGGAAGCGTATGGCGAGTAAGCGATTCCGTTTCTTTGTCCATTCCCAATCCTCGAGATAACTGCTATGTGGAACGAGCGATATAGTCAACCTGGTTATGCCTTTGGCAAGACCCCCAACGATTTTCTAGTCGAAGTCATTGACCAAATCCCGAAAGGTCGGGTGCTTTGTTTAGCTGAGGGGGAAGGTCGAAATGCGGTGTATTTGGCGGAGCAAGGTTGTCAGGTTACGGCTGTGGATGCATCGGAAGTGGGGTTGGCAAAGGCTCAGAATCTGGCATTAGAGCGGTCTGTAAAAATTGAAGCGATCGCAGCAGATCTAGCAGAGTTTCAAATTCAGCCCAATGCCTGGGATGCAGTCATCTCTATCTTCTGCCACCTGCCACCGCCCCTTCGCGCTCAGGTTCATCAACAAGTCGTAGCGGGACTGCGTCCGGGAGGCGTATTTGTGCTGGAAGCCTATACGCCCCGTCAACTTAAATTTAAGACCGGAGGCCCACCCAATGCCGACCTGATGATGGATCTCGCTACCCTTCAACAAGAGCTGCAAGGACTGAAATTTAACCACGCCATAGAACTAGAGCGAGATATCCAGGAAGGACAGTTTCACAAAGGACAGAGCGCAGTTGTCCAGGTGCTTGCCCTCAAAAAGTTTTTCGTTGAAAAGTCAAGGATCAGCAGCATTAATCCACAATTTGATCTGCTGAATGACTAAGGAGTTGTAATGAATGTTTCAAGTTGGTGAAGTTTCTCGAGATTTAGGGATAAATCCGCAAACGCTGTACTTCTATGAGCGCAAAGGCTTGATTCCGCCCCCTCAGCGGACTGAAGCAGGCTATCGTCTTTTTAGCCAATTAGACGTAGACCGACTCGTTTTTATTTCCCATGCAAAGTCGTTGGGGCTGAGCTTGGATGATATTAGAGAGATCCTAGTGTTGAAGGAAGGGCAATTACTTACCTGTAAAGCTGTCTATGATCGTCTCAGTAAGAAAGTTCAAGAAATTGAGGACAAAATTAGACAATTGCAGTCACTGCACGACGATCTAGTCCCTTTGATGGAGCAATGTAAATCCAAATTTGATAGTCAAGATCTAGCTTAGCAATGCACTGTTCTTGATACAGAGCTATAAAAATAAATTACTTAACATCTCTCAAAATCAAAAGATAGATATTTGATAAAACCCTTGACCTTATACATAGGTATAGAGTTTATGCTGAATTCAGTTTAGAGAATTCATTCTGAGTAAGTTTAGTATGTTCCAATCCATCAATAGTACCCTCGCCATTGGTTCAGTTTCCGATACAAACACTCTGCAAAATGTTGCTCAAACTGGATACAAGACTGTTATTGATTTATGCTCTACGGCTGAAGGAAATCAGCTTGATGCATCAGAGGTAAAAGAATTGGGTTTGGAGTACGTTAGTGTTCCTGTTTCACCCAAGAATTTGACCATTGAAACCCTAGAAGCATTTCAGAACGCTGTGAAAACTTCAGCCCAGCCTATCTATACTCGCTGTGCTTCAGGACTGCGGGCTGGAGTCTTTGGCTTATTAGCATTGGCAGAACAGGAAAACTGGACAGAATCAAAATATCTTGAACAGTTTAAAACTTTGGGAATTGAGCAAAAGCCAAACTGCCCATTAGGAACATTTGCCCATACCTACTTTGAGCAAAAGGTTGAATAACTCACCTGACCGTGAGCTTTACTAAATTTAACTACAGAACTCAAAAATGGAGATAAATCATGGATACTTTCAAAATTGAAATTATGGGGACAGGCTGCAAAAAGTGTCAGCAACTCGAAGCAAATGCAAAAGAAGCTGTCACCAATCTAAATCTAACTGCTGAAGTTTTTCACATTACTGACCCCATCGAGATTGCTAAGCGCGGTGTCATGTCTACACCCGCAATGGCTATCAACGGCAAAGTGGTCAGCAAAGGTCAAGTCATCAGCACAGAACAAATCCAGCCCCTATTACAGCATTAAATAGGCA